>NZ_JAQMUE010000079.1 GCF_028330985.1 Roseofilum reptotaenium CS-1145
TATCCTATGTTTTTTGAAAGTGGCTATTGTGAAATAGCTTAAAGTCCTATAAATTCGTTAAAGTTGCATTGGGAGCTTCCGAGTTGATGATGGGGTAAAAACCTTATGCTCAAAGGTTTTAATGGTTTTAGGAGATGTCTAATAGATAAACTACGAATCTCGTGTCTTTCGCGCTGTTCGGGAAGGTAAATTTCCGGCGATGCTGGTAAGGACAATTTTCCGAGTTGATATTTAATCATCGCTTCCCAAACCGAAACTACGCTGAGATAAACGTCGTTATCTTGATTGCTAATCGCATTACGACATCTGTCATCCAGTTGGCGATTGTTCGTAATCAGCCAGAGAAAAATATGAGTATCCAAGAGGATTTTCATGGATTTTCAAACAAGTTAATAATTTCTTCAGGAAGAGGATCGTTAAAATCATCAGGCACAACAAATTTACCCTCACACAAACCAATAGGACGAGGTTCTTTCTGAGGTGAGTTGGTTGATATCGGTTGAATTTCAGCAATCGGCCGATCTTCCTGAGTAATGATTAAGCGATTACCCTCTTGAATTAATTGGATAAATCCAGATAAATTTTGTTGAATTTCATCTATGTTTAGGCTAATCATGGTTTGTTTGAGTTTGATGATTGGTTAAGGTGGTGGGATAAGGAGATAGAGGGATGGAAGTAGAACAGAGATCCTGTAGGTGTGTTAGTTAAGCGCAGGACACCCTACGACAATATCCTGCCACCTTACTCCCTATGCACTCTCTGAGCCAGAATCATTAGATTCGAGTTCTTTCTCTTTGATGCGCTTCAGGCTTTGATCTACTTTTTGCCGTTCTTTTTCAATCCCTTCACTACTCGGTTCAGGGGGTTTCCATTGCTCTCTTGGGGCAAGCGTATAAGTATAAGTTTTACCTTTTCGATTTTCCGTTGATTGTTCAATCATTCCTTGCTTTTCTAGATATCTGAGGGCGTATTGTGTCTTACGGACACTCATTTTACAAATTTCAGCAATCTTCTTCACAGTGGAATAGCATGTGCCTCGCCGAGCAATATGAGCGTAAATACGGAATTCGTAAGGTTTTAATCCGTATAAATCCAAATCCGCATGGACAAACATGATTGAATTTGATGATTGAGTTTTAGTGTTCATGATTACTTCTGCATCTTGTGCATATTATATGCTGCACTTTGTGCATATAAAGTATATCCAAAATCTGAGATATATTCAATAGAAATTAAATTATATATTAGATGAAAGCTTCATTAATACTTTTAACGTTATTTACTTAGGGTGCATAAAATTCAGACTTACCAAAGTCCGTGCATCCCATTAAGATAGAAAAAAGAAGCAGGCTGCGCCAACAGCCCGCTTCTTCTGAAAACTCTATTCTTCGGCAGATCGCCGAAGCAATTTCATATGGTCTATCATAACCGATCTGGTCAGCCAGATCAAACCCCCAAGGTTGAACTTTTTGTCAACTGTATGGAAACTATCGCACAAGTTACCGATGAACCCCTTAAAGCGGAATCTGTGGAGTTGCTTGTACAATCAATTTTCACTCCGAAAGAGAGCTTCTCTCAAAAGGGTTATGCGGTAGAACAACAGAGTTTCTCTGAAAAGCGCCATGCGGTAGAACAGCGTGGAATCCAGCTTACTCCTGATTTAGTGAACTTGATCGGTCGTACATCAGAAAACCAGTTGCAAAAAGCCCTGGCTATCTATGATACTTACGGCTCTCCAGTTTATTCTCCTTCAGGGCTATTCTTTACCCTACTGAAGAATGAATCTTCTGCAAGTTCCTAGATAAGCTGTAATTTGATACTCTGCTGAGTTGTAGGGTGGGCAAGCCTATCAGGTGCCAATTACCTTCTCTAGCTGTAGCTTGCCACACCCTACTAAAGCTAATACGATAACCCCTAGATTCTAAGGATATGAAATGGTGAAAATTACGCTTGACCTTCCTGATGAACTTATTCAGCATTTTAACCTCAACCATTTGACTCGTGAGATTTTGGAAGCTTTAGTCGTGCAAGCCTATCAGGCCGAAAAAATTACCAGTGCGGAAGTCGGTCGCATTTTAGGTTTGCCTTCTCGTTGGGATGTTGATGCTTTTTTGAAGCAGCATAAGGCTGATTTGCATTATGACGAGGCTGATTTGCAGCAGGATAGGGAAACCCTTCGCCAACTCCGTTATGATCGTCGTTTCTGATACTTCGCCGATCAACTATTTACTCCTGATTGGCCAGATTGACCTGCTCCCCAACTTGTTTGAGCAAATTATTATTCCTGATGTGGTTCGGGATGAAATGCAGGATGCCTCCGCACCAGCAGTTGTACGTCAATGGAGTGCCAATCCTCCTTCCTGGCTTACCATTCAAGTTGTTTCCAGGCTCGACGAAACCCTCAATTCTCTCGATCGCGGCGAACAAGCTGCGATTAGTCTAGCCCAAACCCTACCAGCAGACCTACTGATTATCGATGAACGCTTGGGGAGACGCATAGCGAGCGATCGCAAAATTCCTGTTATCGGCACTCTGGGAATCTTGGATGAAGCAGCATGTCCAGGTTTAGTCGAGCTTTCAGAGGCGATCTCCCAGATCTCAGCCCAGATATTCAAGCGATCTCTCAATTACAACAGTGGTAGGGTGGGCAGGAGCATAAGCCATATGATTCAAATTTTACCACAATATCCGGGCTACCTTACTCCCGATACAGTTTCTGAGCCAGAATCATTAGATTCGAGTTCTTCCTCACATACTGCCCTTTCCTCCTATTATTAGCTTCACTTTACAAATTTTTCTTATCTTCTTGTCTTTCTTTAACCAATGGATTTAATATTTCTTTTGCAAAATCAAAGAAGATACTCCCACCAGGTCTCATAGTTTGAAAACTTAGTTAAAAGAATTTTCCTTGCTGGCTTTAATGTTTCTTTGCGTAATGATATTATTGTGATGTGTGGATTCCCGATATAAAGCTTATATTTATCAAGCCTAGGATCTCCAAAGCTACTACTAGATACTTCAGTAATATCCTCCCAAGGAATGAACAAAGAAGGATAAATAGGAGGAGTTAGGGAAAGAAATAAACCTTCGTCGCAGATACCAACATTTAAGATGCTATACAGACTCATAGAACCCACAGAGCCATCTTCCCATCTTGATAAAACCATTGAATCTGGTTTTCGTGCTTTATAGTGTTTTGCTAATCCTCTCCAACCACTCAGAATAAAGAACAAGTATTGGAAGGGAATCGCTAAAAGAGAGAAAAGTAGGGAATCGATAAGAAATTTTTTGAGTATCATTTTTCCATTGGGTCTACCTCAAGACAAGTTTCTTTTTTTCCTGACTCCGGCCAGTGTAGGGGTGCTTTACGAGATGAAACGCCCCTACAACTGGAGTCTCTTTGTTATGTCAAAGGACTATGAAACCCAATCTAATCATCAATCCCTTCAATGCGGTCTTCTGCCTCCTGATACAACTGGCGCAGACGGTCGAGGTTTTCCTCACTGGTTTCCCAGTATCCGCGACCATTCACCTCTAGGAGAGTGCTAACCACTTTGCGAAAGGAATGGGGATTGAGGTTGAGCAACCGCTTACACATGGCTTCATCCTTGATGAAGGTGTCGTTGGTTTCCTCATACACCCAGTTGTCCACCGCTCCCGCAGTGGCACTCCATCCGGAAGTGTTCACCAGGCGCTTGGACAACTCGCGCACCCCTTCATAGCCGTGGGAGAGCATTCCCTCGTACCATTTGGGATTGAGCAGTTTTGTCCGCGCATCCAGGCGTACGGTTTCCGACAAGGAGCGCACCTGACCTTTAGCGGTGGTGGTATCGGCAATATAGGCAGCCGGTTGCTTACCATCTTTCCGCAGGGAACTCACCACTTTGGTGGGGTCGCTGTCGAAATAGTGGGAAACATCGGTCAAGCTAATTTCAGAAGAGTCTAAGTTCTGGAACGTGACTTCCGCACTCTTGAGGGAAGACTCGAACACCTGACGGCTTTCCTTCATGATGCCAGGATTATCGGCATCAAAGGCGAAGGATTTGCGGTTCAGATACATTTCCTGAAGTTCAGTTTCTTCTTCCCAAGAGGAATTTTCCACTGCCAGGTTAACGTTAGAAGAATAGGAACCACTGGCGTTGGAATACACCCGACTGGCGGCTTGACGGAGGTTAATGCCTAACTCTTCCGCTTGCTGCATGGCATGTTTGCGGACAAAGTTCATCTCTGCCGGTTCGTCTGCTTCCGCAGCCATTTTCACGGCTTTATCCATCAGTGCCATTTGATTGACAAACAGATCTCGGAAGACTCCAGAGCAGTTGACGACGACATCAATCCGGGGCCGTCCCAATTCTTCTAGGGGAATCAATTCCAGTTTATTCACCCGTCCCAAGGCATCGGGAACGGGTTTCGCCCCGACAAACCAGAGGATTTGAGCCAAAGATTCGCCAAAGGTTTTAATGTTGTCGGTTCCCCAGAGAACCGTAGCAATAGTTTCCGGGAGTTGGCCGTTATTGGTGGCTTTATGGCGCTCCAGAAGTTGATCCACCACCCGTTTAGCAGACTTGATAGCTGCTTCCGTGGGAATGGACTGGGGATCGAGGGCGTGAATATTTTTACCCGTGGGCAATACATCGGGGTTACGGATGGGGTCGCCACCGGGCCCGGGAAGGATATATTGACCTTCGAGAGCGGACAATAGACCGCCCAACTCGTTATCGGCACAGACCTGTTCGAGACAGAATTCTAGATATTCCATCAGGGTTTTCAAGCTGGCTTCATCGACGTTGGTGTAGCCCAATTCATGGAGTTTGGCGATCCAGGGTGCTTTTTTACCCATGTTGAAGAAGTTCAACTTGGACACCAAGGAGACCCGACCTTCGGCGTTGGTTTGTTCTTCGACGAGGGCAGTAACGGCGGCACGGGTGGCTTGGACGATTTGGTTATAGAGTTCTACGTCTTCGAGAACTCCTAAATCGCTGCTTTCATAGATTTGGTCGATGTCGCGGTCGATACTGCGAGCGACGATCCGGGGCAGGCTTTCGATGCCATCTTCGGGGCGATCGATGTTGGCGATGTTGACTAAAGTGGCGATCGCCTCGGTCGCCGTCGGTGGTTTCCCGACCACATGCAAGCCACAGGGTAACAACCGCGACTCAATTTCCATCAGTTTGTTGTACACCTGACCGACGAGATTATCCCGTTCTTCAGCCGATAAGGTCGTCCCATCATCGGGTAGAGCAATATCCTGCTCCAGATTCACCTGGCGGCATTTCTCGATAATTGTCAGTACAATTTGTTCGCCCCTGGGGGTCTCCTTGAGCTGCTGATAGGAGCCGATTAACTCGCTCAGTTCAGCTAAACCTCTATACAAGCCCGCATTTTCGGCTGGGGGAGTCAGATAGGAAATAGTGGCTGCATAACCTCGGCGTTTGGCGATCGTCGCCTCCGAAGGGTTATTCGCCGCGTAGTAGTACAAGTTCGGAATCGAACCAATCAGATTATCCGGGTAGCATTCGCCCGACATCCCCATCTGTTTCCCGGGCATGAATTCTAGGGAGCCATGGGTTCCGAAGTGCAGAACGGCATCCGCGCCCCAAATTCTCTCTAGATAGGTGTAGTAAGCCGCAAACCCATGGTGGGGAGAAGCCGATCGCGAGAACAACAGCCGCATGGGGTCACCTTCATAACCAAATGTGGGCTGTACCCCGATAAACAGGTTGCCGAAATGTTTCCCGTACACCAACAGATTTTGACCGTCGCTGTTCAGATGTCCCGGAGGGGGGCCCCAGTTTTCCTCTAGACGCTCGGAATAGGGAGTCAGGCGCTCGTATTCTGCCACGGACATGCGATGGGCAATATTCAACTCTGGGGAAGCATATTGAGCGCTGGCATCGTGGATCACTGCTTCCATCAGATCTTTGGGCGATTCGGGCAGTTCGCCAATATCATAGCCATTATCTCGCAGGGCACGAACCACTTCGTAGATGCTGCCAAATACATCTAAATAAGCTGCTGTTCCCACATTCCCCTTATCGGGGGGGAAGCTAAAGACGGTGATCGCGATTTTCTTATCCAGTTTGGGTTTGCGCCGCAGATTAGCCCATTTGAGGGCACGAGCAGCAACCGACTCGATCCTATCTTGAAGGGCGATCGCCTTTCCAGTGGCTGCATCTCTTCCCGATAAAATAATCGGTTCAATGGCTCCATCCAATTCAGGAATGGCAATCTGAAGCGCCACCTGTACCGGGTGCAGTCCCAGCTCGGAGGCTTCCCACTCTTCCGTCGTTTGGAAAACCAAAGGCAGAGCCACCATATAAGGGCGGTTGAGGCGCTTGAGACTCTCTACCGCTTTAGGATGGTCTTGCCGAGCTGGCCCGCCTACGAGGGCAAACCCAGTTAAGGAAATTACCGTATCGACGATGGGTTTTTCCGTGCGTTGATTCCAGAAATAGGCATCCACGGGTTTGGAGAAGTCTAAACCCCCAGCAAATGTGCTGATAACTCTGGCTCCTCGGCATTCGAGTTCTTGGACAATGGCCACATAATGGGCATCATCACCCGTAACCAAATGGCTGCGCTGCAACACCAGACCTACACAGGGAGCAAGGGGGTCTTTAATGTCATCGTTGATGTCATCCCGACTGCTGTACCAATCCCAATATTCCTGTTGGTCTTCAAACATTTTCGGGGCCATGGGATGCCAGATACCCATATCTGGATAGACCACCGGGTCAGAGTAGCTCAGTTTCTGCTCGCTATCGAGAACATACTTATCCGCCAACATCAGCACGAAGTTGGTCAAGTTTTCGGGAGATCCACCCAGCCAATATTGGAACGAGAGCATGAAATTTCGGGCATCCTGAGCCTTTTCGATCGGCATGTACTTCAGGACTTTGGGCAGGGTACGCAGCAGTTTGAGCATTCCGTCTTGGAAAGAGGAACCGCTCGACTCCTTACGTTTTTTCATGAACGAGGCGATCGCACTCTTCGATTGCCCCAATTGCGCCATACTAAAGCTACCGAGCTTATTCAAGCGCATCACTTGGGGCATGGAAGGGAAGATCACCGCCGCATCCAGTCGATCGCGATGGGGGGCAACCGTGGCGACAATGCGATCGGCCAGGTCTTCAATGAAAATCAAGGAGCCAATAAAGATATTAGCCGTCTCCATATCCCGCTCAAACTCAGCATAGTTTTCCGGGTTACGTAGCTCTTCAATCAAGTACCCGCTCAGTTCTATACCAACTTGATTTTGATGTTTGGCCGCACTGCGGTTAATCGTTTGAGCCGCTTGGGTAAGGGCACTTTGGTATTGTGCCTCCATGACGATGTACACAATTTTGATAATTTTCCGCCCCTCGACCACCTTCTCAATGACTGGGGGAGCAGACGATAGGTCTGGAGAATCCATCTCTTGGGTGACCAGTTCTGCGGCGATCGCCTTCAGGGTTTCCCTATCTATGCCATTAGCTGGCTCTGTTTCTGGTACGGTGACACGACGAATGTTGGATTTAACCTGGGTGTACATATTGGAGGTTCCTCTACGATCCTTATTCCCTTTGGTATGTATTTCGGCTACCGCCGACATGAATATGATTCCGACTAGGGGGGAGGTTTCCCGTATCCGCTCTGGGGCGGGAGACACCAAATAGATATTGTAAGATACCCCTACTCTATTACCCCATTATCTGGGGAATGGGTCATTTTTTTTAACCATAACTCGTTAGGGTAACGTGAATACGACCTTTTCAGCAATTTTAACCCTTCTGGAGTACCACAACGGTCTGGCTCTCTGCTGGCAAAGGGTGCTGATTGCTGAGTAAGGGAGGTCGCGATCGGGCGATCAGTAGATTTTTTGATCAAAGAAGACATAAACTCCAACTCAATTAGGGTTGACCCAAGCCAACTGGATAACATCCTACAGCAGTCTTATCAATCCTTTTGAGTTATAATGAAGAAAATTAGGTTATTTTTTTATTAAAATGAGTCCAAAAATAGAAGCAGTTATGCAAGCGATTAATCGGTTATCATTGCAAGAACAAGAGCAGCTTCTAAGCCGGTTACAAACTCATTACAGGTCTTCTGATGAGATCAGCGATCTGGAAAACAAGAATGCTGAGTTTTGGCAAGGAGTATCTCTATCTCAGTTAATGAAACATCAACATCCGAGAACATTTCAGGATGCCCAGGAATGGGTAGCTGAGTTTTGGCCAGAAGAAGATACAGTTGAAGATTTTTTAAGGTTTCTTAGGGAACAAAGGGAAAGAAATTCGGATAGTTAATCCCAGAAACACACAGAGTTGAAAAGGTATCGTATGGCGGTGATTTTAATTGATACAGATATCAGTTCTTTTATCTTCAAGGGTAGTGATTATGCCCAACCCTATATGCCGCTTTTGATTGGTCATCAATTAGCTCTTTCTTTTATGACTGTAGCTGAACTGTTTCAATGGGCCATACTTCGTCAGTGGGGCGATCTCCGACAGCTACAATTAGAATCTTATTTATCGAATTACTTGGTCATTCCCACCGATCAACCCCTGTGTCTTCAGTGGGCAAAAATTCGGGGAAGTCGCCAAAGAATAGGAAAGCCCATTTCGCCCCAAGATGTCTGGGTTGCAGCCACTGCGTTACGCCACGATCTGCCCTTAGTTACTCACAATGTGAAAGATTTTTTAGATATTCCCAATCTACGCTTGCTCACTCCAACTTAAAATTCCCTAGGTTTTCTCAGTTTCAACCCAACGACGAAATAACTCAACAATAATCTTGATTTTGCCATTTTCTTCGATAACTACATCATGCTTTTCTAAGCAAGTGAGAGCTACTTCTAATGTTTCTACATCAAGGTTTGTGGTTTGGCTAAGGGTTTCTCGATCCAGTCCAGTGGGATAGGGAGCAAGAGCGCGTAAAATTTCTTGTTGTCCAGGTTCTCCTTGAGCGGCTTGCTTCCAAACTCCATCGAAATAGTAACGTCCTTGTTCTAAAACATTGTCAATCACCCCATTCAGATCCGCTAAGGTAAACTGAGGATCGCGGGAATATCCCTGTTCAAATACTTGATCGTTATAGCGTCCTACTAATTGAAACCCAATTACGTTGACTAAATAGGGTTGTCCCGCAGTCAAGTTATAAATTTCATCAATCGTTTCGGGTTGGTAGTCTAAGGGAAAATCTTCATCTTCTGGGTTAGCAAGAATAACCGCAGTTGCTCCCCTTGTCATAAAGCTAACTCGAATGGGGATCACACTGGCAAAGAAAGGTTGAAAATAATCTGCTGTCATTTCGTCTAAAGTATGTAATCCAGCTAAAGCAAATGTGATGTTTTGACTTTGTTGAATACTGCTACGCAAGAACTCCATAAAGTCTGGATCAATTTTTCCATCATTAATTAAGTATTCAATAGATTCAAACTCATCTAGAGCAATAATCAGTCTGTTCTGTCCTAGCTGTTTTTCAACCTTTCGTAAGTAGCGTCTGAAGGTGCGATAAGGATGCTTTGATAATTGCTCCTCATTAGGAGGAGCAATTTCAAGGACTTCAGAAATTTCATCACTAATCCCAATCAAAATTTCTGCTAAATTCTTCTCTAATGCTTGTAAATTAATATAAGCCAGCTTTACCCTTGAGCCAAGAGCAGTAGAAACATTGCGTAAAATGGAAGTCTTACCCATACGTCGATGGCCAAATAGAACAACCGACTCTAACTTTTCTCCCATTATCCAATGTTCTTCCAGTTTTCGCATAATATCTTCCCGTCCCACAAACCGTTTACCGATAACTGGACTACCGATACTATAGGGATTATGAACCGGTTCCGTAATACTAAAATCGCCTATCTTGGCTGTTTCCTGAAGGAGAATATCTTGCCAATTTTCACTAATCTGAACAATTAATCCCCGTTCAACTTCTGGCAAGCAGTCCTGTTGATTGATAATGGTCGTTACTTCTGCTAAAGCACGATTTAATGCCGAAGAACGGGTTGATCTAGATGGACTACGTTGGACTAAGTGTATATCTTCAATAGTACGATGGAGACGTTCAATTGCGTCCCAGCTAGTAGGACGTAATAGTGGTTCTGGCGGAATAGTAGATAATGCACATTCGCTTAGACTATAAACGTCTTTTACTTCACTAAAGATTGCCAATTTATCAGCAAAGTAAAACATCTGTTGCCCATAATACGAATCTTGTACAATGCCAAAACACTCTCTAGCTAGGTTGGCGTTTTTGGTGTACAAACACCAGAAAGCACTCATAACTAAAGATGTACGGTAATTGGATTTAGGATTATTTAAAAGATTTGAACCTATTCTTAATAATACATTTGGACAATAGATTGATAATTGGGAAATAAATTCAATAATTTCATCAGGATCTTTGCCATCTAAGAATATTCTAATTGTTCTTTCTAAAGTAGGGAACTGAAGAGTATAAGTTGCTATTTGCTCTAAGTTCATTAATCCAATATACCAGTCTTGTCTTAGTGAATTAATTAACTTAGAAGACAAAAATGGCATGGTAATTTGTGTAACATGAGGAATCCATCGAAGTTTTTTTTTATTAATAAATACACTGACAATCCATTCATCCAAATGTAAGCCTATGAATAATAGAAAAATATGATAATCATGTGGCATAAAAAATCTAATAATAAATATGACTATTAACCAAGATGTAACAGTGCCTAAAAATCTACCTAACTTGATAGCCAATGCTAGAGACTTCAGACGAGATATTTGACTAGGACTAGGCTTATCATATATCGGACTTTTGTGATCTTCAATTAATTTCACTGTAATGTCAGAATAAAGTGATTTACTAGAAGGTTCTTCTCTATTTGATATCCACTTATATACAAGTATTGTTGCTACAAATAGATACAAAACTGACCAAGTAAAAAAAACTATTGATGACATAGCCACAATCCCACCCAAAACACTGGTCATTAGAATAATAATGTTAGACAAAAAGCCAAATTCTGGTGCATATAAAAATTTATTTAAAAATAAATAGACAAACAGAAAATACAGTAAAAATGTAACCCTAAATACTACGGTTGCTATAATTGGGTATGATAGTGTCTTTAGTATTTCATTGAATTCAATATATGCATAATTGAAAGAAATATTTAAATTTAATAATATAAAACATAAACAAAACAATATCCAAAAAGATGTAATCACGATCTGTATATTAAGCTGCAAAATAAGCCTATTCGGTACCTTGCTTAATTGCCGTTTCAGCGATTGAAAAAGTCTGAAACGGCGAAGATAACTTCTTACAGGCTTGAGGATTTGAATTAATCGAGGTGTCCTGATATTAGATTGTGGATTGCAAAACTTCCTCTTGTACCATATCAATGCTTGAGGAAAATAGAAAATCCAGTACAACAAGCGCAAGTAATCTAAAGGATTCCAAAGCTGTAGAGGTCGATTCAGTTTTGGTTCTAAATCTAAACAAAGAATTGGTTTTGAATCAGTCATATTTTTCTCCTCCACTCAATCAAAAAGGAATGCTTTTCCAGAAATCATACATTTCGTAGCACTTTTGCATCAAACGCTGAGGATGTCCTTTCGTTTCGGCAATGATTTGCACAATCTCCTCTTCTGTAAACCTAAATTGTGTTGGCTCTAAGCGCGATTCAATAAATGAACGAGATGTTGATTCATTCCATCGTTCTAGCTTTTGGGGTAAACAAATATTTGCTAAGGGTGAAGTTCCCACTTCTGAATCTTCATCGGCAAAGATGATATCCAACGATTGACTCGCTGCGAAAACTAATTTGATTAATCCATGTTCTGCAAATCCTCGTAATTTATCGCGAATTTCCCAGGTAAATCCATCGCTTCTCATTTTCTCAACTTCATCAATCAGTAGCAGTAGTCGATGTTTCTTTAACACACGCTTCAATTGATAGCCTCTAACTTGTTCAATTTGTAACTCGTCACATAAATTGCAGTAGAATTCATCTTCGTTTTCTAGATCCTGTAAGTTTAAGTAAATGGGTTGGGTTTGCAGTTGTGTTAATTGTTCCGTCTCTCGGCTCATTTGCTTGAGTAGTGAGGACTTGCCAATTTGTCGTTCTCCAATTAACGCTACACCCCCACTAGCATGTAATTTTTCAAATATATCTCTGGTATCTCGCTCTCGATTGAAAAAATGTCTGGGATCGTTAATTGCACCTGTTAGAGGAGTAAAAGGATTACCTGATGGATGAACGCTACTCATTTGTATTTGAGGCTCTCCAACCCATGATAATTGATACGGTTTGTAAAAATGATCCAGAGATGACTTGAGATTTTTTTTCTCAACTTTTTTCCCAATAACTTTACTACACTTTTTACAAATTCCACTCCCTATTGCACGAATAGAATCATCCTGATAGCGATAGCAAATCGTATCTTTTATCTCTGGATAGGTATGACCATTCCACATACCATAAAAAACTTGTTGCTCAACATCTGTAAAATCTGAGCCAATTTTCATCAAATCATCTTGTAGACGAGTAAAGGCTTCTTCTGGAGTCATCATAGCTAATTTTGGTAACTGTAGTAGGGAAAATGAGGTAAAGTCGATCCTTTTCTCACATTTTCCCACAAAATCTTACACAACCTAAAGTATATCTTCCCACATTCCCTTACAGACAAATCTGGGCATCAGGGAGAAGATAGGGTTATTGATTTCAAAGGTAATAAAAATCATGACTAAATCTCAAGTGTGGTCTGATGCTCCCCTTCCTCCTTATACCGCCCAATCTCAATGCGAAAATGGCATTAGTTATATGATCGATCGCTATGGTAATCCGCTTCCTAGCTATACTTCTATTGTGCGAGCGACTCAATCTGCTGCTGATAAGGCACGTCTGTTTCAGTGGCGGCGACGCATTGGACAAGCTGAAGCCAGTCGCATTTGTGCTATTTCTCGGCAACGGGGAATTTTAGGACACCAACACCTCAAGCACTACTGGCAGGGTCAACCTGTTGTCTGTCCTCCACTCATTACTGAGCATTGGGATCATTTATTGCCCTATTTAGAGCAGATTCAGCAGGTTAGGCTAATTGAAGGCAACCTATTTCACTTTTATGAAGGCTATGCAGGTCGTGTAGATTGTGTCGCCAGTTGGGGTAATATCCCTTGTGTGATTGATTTCAAATTCTGCGATCGTCTAAAACCCATTTACCCTGATCAGTGTTTACAATTAGCGGCCTATTGTGGTGCAGTAAATCGTCAATATGGCTTAAAACACAACTTACAAATCACTCATGCTTTACTGATTCGCTCCACTCCCGATCTAGCCGATATCACATTATTTGAACCTCAAAAAATGAGCTATTTTTGGCATCAATGGCAAGCACGAGTCGCTCAATTTTGGCAAATACAAAATTCTTCAATCTCAGCTTAGAATTCAGTGCCAGATTTAAAAAGACTAATTTTTGCTCTGAGAAACCGTAACTCGATCGTGGTATCCTAAACAGTTGGAGACTTTCCCATCCTGTGTACAACTTCCTGTAATTCCTATGACCCTGGCAGAAGAGAAAAACCTAGTAGACGATAAGACCATTGTCAAAGACTACTTTAACCAAACTGGTTTTGACCGATGGCGGAAAATTTACGGTACAGATGAGGTGAACCGCGTTCAACTCGATATCCGTAAAGGCCATCAGCAAACGGTAGACACAGTTTTAGACTGGCTAAAAGCTGATAATAACCTCAGTGAACTGTCCATCTGTGATGCTGGATGTGGAGTCGGGAGCCTCAGCATTCCCTTGGTTGAAGCTGGCGCTCAGGTTTTTGCCAGTGATATCTCGGAAAAAATGGTGGGTGAAGCCCAAACTCGCGCTCAAGATACTTTAGACAATCTGAATAATATTCAGTTTAAGACCCAAGATTTGGAGCAACTGGACGGCGAATATCATAGCGTCATTTGCCTGGATGTGCTGATTCATTATCCCCATGAGAAAGCGGATGAAATGATTGGTCATCTCTGCTCTTTGGCTAAATCACGGGTGATTCTCAGTTTTGCGCCGAAAACTTGTGCTTTGGCAATTCTGAAGAAAATTGGTAGCTTTTTCCCTGGCCCTTCTAAGACGACTCGTGCTTATATGCATAAGGAAAAGGATGTGATTGCCAGTTTAGAGAAATATGGCTTTAAGGTGCAACGAAATGCGATGACGAAAACTCGGTTTTATTACTCTCGTATTTTAGAAGCGACTCGTTCTTAGATGGATAAACAGAAACCCGGTTTCGAGCAGAAACTGGGTTCCTGAGTCGCAATTAACTCCCTTTGAGTTGGGCAATAAGTCCGGGTTCATCCCAATAGGAAGCTAACGCTGTTATTTTACCCGCTTCATTGAATTCAAATACACTGATTCCTTCCGCTTGGGCTGTTTTCCCAGTTTTAGCAATGACGTTCATTTGCCATTTGACGGCTGCACCTGTACCGGAAATAAACGGAGTTTCAGGCGTGATTTCTAGACGGTCATAAAATTGGGCTAGAAATTGGAAAAATGCAGTCGCTTTTTCATGGGCGATGACTGGTGGTTTGCCCACTGGATCGGCAATGGTGGCATCGGGGGTAAAGAGTTCAGACCACCCTTCGGGGTTCATGGCACTCATTTGGGTGAAGTAACCCTTAAGGGTGGTTTGCATGAGTTCAGGAGACATAGAAATGGGGGTGGAAATCAACAGGAATAGCTTACCAAATTATTAATTATTAAGGCTTAATGATTAGGAGAGTAAATGTCCCAAAATGAGACTAATGGGATTAGCCAAAACAGAGCCAACTGTGCCACAAATAATGGCGGGGATAATCAGGGTTTCCCAACGTTGAGCGACGGCCATGGCAACGCCTAGGGTGGCGCTGCCAATACTGGCATTGGAGGCAATGAGAATATCCGCCCATTCAATGTTGAGGAGTTTTCCAGCAAGGAGGATAATCGCGAGGTGAGTGAGGAGGATAATACCAGCAAATTGCAGCAGTATGGGGTTAAGTGCCAGAAGTTCTGGGATGCTGGTGGTGGCTCCTAGGGTAGAGAAAAAGAGAAGGATCGCGAGTGCGCCAAATTCTTCGATTCCAGCGAGGCGATCGCTCGTTGTAGAAAAAACCTGAGTTAAAATAATCACGATAATGGCGGTGAAAAATAGTTCACTACCGGGTAAGCGAATAAAAGCAGCGATCGCATAGCCGAGTAGAGCAGACATCCCACTAGCGGCTAAGGCTAGGGCTAAATCAAAACGGGTGGGAGCTGTTTGTTTGAGAATGGTGGGGACGGGAGCGCTGCCAAAGCGAATTCCCCAATCCTCTTGATGGGGGCTAAAGAAGCGACGGATACCAGGGATGATAGAGATAAGGAGCCAGAAGAGAATAAAGAGACTGGCAATCAGGCGATCGATCGTGTTAATCGTTTCCAGGGGAATAGATCCTTGAAAGTCTAGGGCAGAAGCAACATCGGCGGCATTGAGGGAGTTACCGATATACTGAGCAACAAAAATAGCGGCCAGTTTTCCCCTTTCGTCTCCTAAGGGTAAGAGGATTAAGCCCAGGATAGAGCCTAAGATTGTGCCACCCATGCCACAAGCAAACACCAGGAGAGTAGCTTTGGCATGGGTGGCTAGTTCCCGTAAATTAATTTGGGAGAGAATGAGGGGAATGGCTAGCGTGATGCCGTAAGTCGCAATGACGGTATAAATGGGGGCACTGGTGGGAGTCACTCCCAGATGACTACAGAGACTCGCCAGACACAGAACCAGCAGAGCAGCTAGGGGGGGCGTTCCTCGGCGAGTTTGTTCGGCCCAATAGCCAACGGCACAGAGGGCAAGCAGGATAGCTCCTAGAATGAGATTGGAGTTGGGAAGGATAAAGGGATCAATCATCCAGAGGTTGAGTTAGGGTTGAGAAGGGTATCTAGGAGGCAATCAGCACTATAGCGGATGGGGTCTGTACAGGGAAGTCCGGTAAGGTTTTGGATCTCGACGATCGCGCGATCGGCTTCTTCTTTGCTAAATTTATGGGTATTGAGAGCGATCGCCTTTACCTGTACCGGTTCAGTTGCTCCCGCTACACTCGCCACCCGCTCATAAAGATCAATCACATCAGGAAGCGGTGGAATAGCCACCTGGGGAGCATGACGGATATGGGTTTGTCCCCAACGATGTACCAAAATTAGACCCGTCGGTTGAGACCCTCGAATTAAGGGCAAGGTAGCGGTAGAACTGGGATGCAACAATGACCCTTGACCCTCAATATGGAGAATATCAGCCTCAGCGCCATAGGTTAACACCTGCTGTTCAATAGCTCCCGCCGCAAAATCCACTCGTACCGCATCCAAAGGCACTCCCTTACCCGCAATCATAATTCCCGCCTGTCCTGTGCCGATAAAATGGGACTTCAACCCACGCTGTTGGGAGG
The DNA here is from genome assembly GCF_028330985.1 of Roseofilum reptotaenium CS-1145. Classification (NCBI taxonomy): domain Bacteria; kingdom Bacillati; phylum Cyanobacteriota; class Cyanophyceae; order Desertifilales; family Desertifilaceae; genus Roseofilum; species Roseofilum reptotaenium. The sequence continues at coordinate 16,415 of NZ_JAQMUE010000079.1, forward strand.
CTCGATGCAATTCTAAGCTCGTGGACATTTTACCAATGGACATATCTGTACCCACTGTCAGCACCCGGGTATTGGTTAACTCTCGTGCTTTAGCTCTGCCAATGGTTAAATTTTTCGGTTCTTGACGAATATCCCAAATCATTTGCCCCAATTTCAGAAAAGATTGAAATTGGGGCGCAAGGGGAGTATGGAGTCCATTGACTACAGAAAGTCCAGCTTCAACCGCTTGCTGAATGTCGTTCACCCAAGGTTCTGGCAAAGCACCACCAGAGGGAGCTATACCGATCGCTAATACTTCGGGTTCATAGGGGAGTGCTTCGCTTATATTGGCCACAATGGGGATATTACAGCTTATGCCAAATTCTTCTGGCGATCGTCCCCCACTCTCTTCATCAATCAAAACCACAATATTCGCTTCACTATAGCGAATCAGGGACTGTCCCGTTTTACCAGCGGTTCCTTGAAGTCCACCATGGAGTAAAATCGCCACGCGACGGTTTGGGGCGAGTAAATTAGGGAAATCAACCATCATGACGAATTACTCCTAAACCAGGTTGAGTATTGAGCATCAGGCGAGAATTTTCTAGAGTAGCTCCCATAAAGGGGTCATCAATCAAGTTCAGATGGCTATCTAAGTCCAGATAATCTACTAGGGGGCCCAAATGAGCGGCCGCTGTATTCGACAAACTGCTGTCTGAGTAACACCCTAACATCACTTGTAAGCCACAAGCGCGGGCCGTGTGGATCATGGCCATAGCTTCACTGAGTCCCCCAGCTTTCATCAGTTTGATGTTAATGCCGTGAATGCGATCGGCCAAGAGGGGAATATCAAGGCGGGTGTAACAGCTTTCATCTACGAAGATGGGTAGGGGCGATTTTTCATAGAGTTGAGCTAAATCTTGTTCCTGACCCGGAGGTAGGGGTTGTTCTATGTACTCAATCCCCCATTCTTTCAGGGTTTGAGCCATGGTAATCGCTTCCCTTAAGTTCCATCCCCCATTCGCGTCCACGTAGACCTTACAGCCTTCAGGAACCACCTTTAGAAGGGCGTTCAACATGGCGCGATCTGCGTCTATCCCTTCCGGACTACCCAGTTTAACCTTCAGACATTGCACAGAGGTAAGTTCTAACCAATGGCGCAGTCGTTCTTGAGCCGCTTCTGGACTGCTAATGCCAACCGTAACCGAGGTAGCAGGCATGTGCTGGCGATCCAATCCCCACAGTTGCCACAGGGGACACCCTACTGATTTTCCGAGCCAATCATAAAACGCCATATCTAGAGCCGCTTGCACCGCAGAAGGTAGAGAAAGTCCAGATTTAGCTAGAGTGACTCGGATTTTCTGCCGCTCTAGGGGATTGAAGGGTTGGAGAATCGGTACAATTTCCTCCAAAGCTGCTATGATCTCTCCAGTCTTCTGACTCTTGCCTCCTGTGGAAAACGGAGTGGCTTCTCCCCATCCCGTAATTCCATCATGTTCGAGGCTCACCCAGATATTGGTGTTTTTGGTATGGCTCCCCCGACTAATGTTCAGGGCAAAGCGTTTATGGACTGTGAAAGGGGTAATCCGGATTTGCATCAGTATAAGTCTGCTCAAGTTTTTTTGAGCGTAATCTGGAAATAGAGATTCGACCACTGTATACAGAGGAGACAGGATCAGAACCTTTGGAAATTTTTCTAAAGTTGTGCTACTGTCTACGGTTGATTACTGTTTTATCTTCCAAGGTTAAACTTTTCTAGAGCCATAGGCGATCGTATGAGTTATTCCAGTCAAACGGAAATTGTAATAGAAGCCGGAAGGACAGAGCGGGAATATTGGAAAGACCTGTGGCGCTACCGCGAGTTATTCTACTTTTTGGCATGGCGAGATATCCTGGTTCGGTACAAGCAAACGGCGATCGGTATTTCGTGGGCATTAATTCGCCCTTTTTTAACTATGGTTGTGTTTACCATAGTCTTTGGTAAACTAGCCGGATTACCTTCAGATGGAGCGCCTTACCCCATCCTTGTATTTGCAGCCATGCTCCCCTGGCAATTCTTTGCAAGCGCCCTAGCTGAATGCAGCAATAGCCTTATTGGAAATGCCAACTTGATCTCCAAAATTTATTTCCCTCGCCTCATTGTTCCCACTAGCGCAGTCATTGTTAGCTTTGTGGATTTCTTAGTTTCTGGAATAATTTTACTAGGACTAATGGCCTGGTACAGTTTTGTTCCTTCCTGGAAAATCCTACTCTTACCATTTTTTATATTAATTGCCTTCGCTGCTGCTATGGGCGCAGGCTTATGGTTAGCCTCTTTAAACGTTCAGTATAGAGATTTTCGCTATGTAGTTCCCTTTCTTGTCCAATTCGGGTTATACATCTCTCCTGTTGGTTTTAGTAGCAATATTGTTCCCGATCAATGGCGTTTGATCTATTCATTAAACCCAATGGTCGGAGTCATCGACGGATTTCGCTGGGCTATTTTAGGCAATGAATCTCAGCTTTACTTGCCTGGCTTCGTCTTGTCTGTAATTCTAGTCGGCTACCTTTGTATAGGAGGGATCTGGTATTTCCGCAAAATGGAACGTACTTTTGCTGATGTCATTTAATGAGGGAGGGATTGAAAAGCGTGTCTGATAGGATAATCCGAGTAGAGAATTTAGGGAAAACATATATAATTCGCCACCAGCAAAAGGAACCCTATACTGCTCTCAGAGATGTGATTACCAATGGGGTAAAGTCCTTTGCGGGTAATCTGGTCAAAGGACAGACTCAGAGGCTAGATAATCCCTTACGTGAGGAATTCTGGGCTTTAAAAGATGTATCGTTTGAGATTCAAAGAGGGGATCGCGTTGGAATAATTGGCCGAAACGGTGCAGGGAAATCAACTTTACTAAAAATTTTAAGCCGTATCACTGAACCCACAAAAGGAAAAATTAATATTAAAGGCAGAGTGGCTAGTTTGTTAGAAGTCGGCACTGGATTTCATCCCGAACTAACTGGGCGAGAGAATATTTATCTCAATGGTGCCATTTTAGGCATGAGCAAGGTAGAAATCAAGAAAAAGTTCGATGAAATTGTAGCATTTGCAGAAGTAGAAAAATTTTTAGATACACCTGTAAAAAGATACTCCTCTGGGATGTATGTTAGATTAGCTTTTGCAGTAGCCGCGCATCTGGAGCCAGAAATATTAATTGTAGATGAGGTGTTAGCAGTAGGAGATATGCAATTTCAGAAAAAATGTTTAGGAAAAATGGAAGATGTTAGCAAAGAAGGTAGAACTTTGTTATTTGTCTCTCATAATATGCACACCGTATCTTCATTGTGCAATCAAGCTATTTTTTTGAAGCAAGGACAGATAGTATGCCAAGGGTATACAAAAGATATTATTGAAAAATATTTGCTATCAGGATTAAATCATGCAGGTGAAGTTTTATGGAATTTTGATGAATCTCCTAGTCACGAATTAGTTAAACTTCATGCTGTTCGAGTCTTAAACCAAAAACACCAATTAGCACATGAAATTTCAATTGCAGAAGAAGTTATCCTAGAGATGGAGTTTTGGTGTCTCAAAAAAACGAGATTGTCTTGTCACTTTCATATCTATAGCCAAGATGGAATCTTAATATTTGTGACTACTAATATGCACGATGTATGGGGGCAAAGAGAGTACACTCCAGGTCTATACAAATGTGGATGCGTTATTCCAGGCAACTTTTTAAATGAAGGAAGACATCATGTTACGCTGTACATCTCAGAGGATACAACTGGGTTTGCTTACATAGAAATGAAAGAAGTAGTTTTATTTCATATGGTAGAAGTAGAACACCACAAAGGGCGCGGTAACTTCCGTGGGAATAAATGGTCTGGATTAGTTAGACCAGTTTTGCCGTGGACTGGAATGAGGGTAGAAGATTTATAGTGTATTGAAGTGATGTAGAATATATACTACTATCTATAAAAAATAGGGTCATTATTAATTGAAAATCTCCGTCTCCTAAAATCATCAAAGTATCCCAATTTATGCTATTTAGCGATTGTCAAAATTCAAAATTGTTCGTAATTCGTTTTTCGAGGATGAAATTCGATTGGCCGTAAAATACTGATTGCTGGTGCAGCCGGTTATTTGGGTTCTATAATCTGTGAGCATCTACTAGATTCTGAACATCAGGTAACAGCAATTGATAACTTAATGTATGGGCAAAATTGTCTGTATTGGAGGGGGAAACAGCTAGAATTACTTCCTCCATAAAATAAAGAATATTGCGTATTCTCCAGTGTTTCTTGAAAGGGAGAGTCTCAAACTAAACATAACGAAAAAGTGTAAAAAAAGTTAGGATAGATGAGAAAATGAAGGATAAAATTCGTTTAGTATTGATAAATTTGTTCGTGACTCATATAATCATTATGAGTCTGAATTTATTGAGTATTATCGTACTATTTGTGAGTGGAGAGATAAAAGGATTGCCTTCCAGAGAGCAGGCGGACGAGAAATGGGACCAAATGAGAGCAAATTTACCTAATTATGACGACCATAACCGAGAATTGATCGAACTTCATTTTCGAGAATATCGGCAACAAAAACCACTATATCAATCATATATTGGCTGGAGCCTGAAACCTTTTAAAGGAAAAACGATAAATATAGACAATAACGGAGATAGGATACATGAGGGCATTAGTGTCGATAAGAGTAATAAATCTGTTTATTTTTTTGGAGGATCAACACTTTGGGGTGAGGGTGCACCAGATAGTGAGACAATTCCGGCTCTGTTTAGTTTGATTTCAGGATTCCCCTCCTACAACAAAGGAGATCTAGGCTTGAATAGTCGTCAAGGAGTGGCTAGATTAATTAATCTTTTATCTCAAGGTGAAAAAATAGATTTTGCTATCTTTTATGATGGAGTTAATGATGTTGCTGCTGCTTGTCTGGCTGGACTAAGAGCAAACGATCATTATAATGCTTCAATCTATAGGGAACGAATAGAAAAGGGAAGAAAATCCCTGAAAAATGATACTTTAAAGCTATATTTAAACGGTAGTGAATTTGTGCAAGCTCTAGATTGGGCTTTGTTCTTTGGCACTAGAAACTTAGCGGCAAAAATTAATCAAAAGATATTTAATCGGTCAACAGTGGAAAGTTCTGTTGATGATTTCTATGTGTGTGATAACTCTTCGGAGCGGGCTCAAAGGGTTGCGGAGTCACTAGTTAATCATTGGGAAATAGCCCAGAAGATAGCAGAGGACTACGACATCGATTTTTTGGCGATCTTGCAGCCAGTTGCTCACGTTGGCAGCGCAAATTTAACTCAGATAACCTTTAATGAATTGCAGCAGGAAGAGGCATTGCAGTACAGAACAGTGTATCCCCTGATTAAAGAGATCATGCAAAAGCGTGGACATAAGTGGATAGTAGATTACACAGAGATGTTTTCCCGTGATGAGTACATCTACATTGATTTTTGCCATGTGTCTCCCAATGGTAACCTGATAATAGCGGAGCAGATTTATAAAGATATTAAGTCTTATCTGGAATAAGCTTGAATAGAACGGGAGTAGGGATAAAGGAAATGGATGAAAAATCAAGAGGGTTGCTAAGAGGTATGAAAGAATCGAAAAACATGGTACTTTGTGATAAGAAAAAGTAAAGAATACGGGTTGGGAGAAAATGAAAAGACAAGTAATTGTTACAGGAGCAGCAGGTTATTTGGGTTCTGTCATCTGCGAACATCTGCTAGATGCTGGCTACAAAGTAAGCGCAATTGATAACTTGGCTTATGGAAAAAATTCTCTTTTTCATCTTTGTGCTAATCCGGACTTTGATTTTGTTCGAGGCGATGCACGAGATGAAGAAGTTATGCAGGGTCTGATTAAAGAAGCAGATGTCATCATCCCCCTAGCTGCCGTCGTCGGAGCCCCCGCGTGCAAGCGCGATCCCTGGCTAGCCAAATCAACTAATCTGGAAGCCATACAATTAATTAACCGCTTGCGGAGTCCCGAGCAGTTAGTTGTGTATCCAACTACCAACAGCGGTTATGGAACCCAATCTGGCGAAACGTATTGCACCGAAGAGACTCCTCTGGAACCGATATCTCTGTATGGGCAAACGAAAGTGCAAGCGGAACAGGAAGTGCTTGATAGTCCCAATGCAATTACTTTACGCCTTGCTACAGTATTTGGCATGTCTCCCCGAATGCGTTTGGATTTACTTGTAAACCACTTTACCTATGCAGCGGTGACCGATGGCTATATTGTCCTTTTTGAAAAAGACTTCAAGCGGAACTATATCCATATCCGAGATGTAGCGGATTGCATGATTCACTGCATCAACAATTCAGAGAAGATGGTTGGCCGTCCCTACAATGCAGGACTGGATGCAGCTAACCTATCGAAGGAAGAGTTGGCGCTGAAGGTTAAAGAGTATGTGCCAAACTTTTACCTTCATTTTGCTCCCATTGGTACCGACCCAGACAAGCGTAACTATATTGTGTCCAATCAACGATTGCGTGAGGCTGGTTTTGAGGCGAAGCGATCGCTTGATGAAGGTATCCAAGAATTGCTCAAAGGCTATCGCATGATGGGCCGAATGCCGTTCAAGAATATTTAAACTTCTCACTGATGACAGTACCTGAACTTGCAGAAACTCAAGCAGTTATATTGGCTGGAGGCTTAGGAACGCGTTTACGATCTGTCGTTTCAGATCGCCCCAAAGTCCTGGCTAAAGTTGGAGATCGGCCTTTCATGGTCTACCTATTGGAGCAGTTGAGTGCGGCTGGAGTTCAGAAAGTTATATTATGTACTGGATACTTAGGCGATCAGGTACAAACCACCTTTGAAACCAGCTCTCATCAGCTCGATCTGATCTATTCTCAGGAACTCTCCCCATTGGGAACGGGAGGAGCATTGAGACTGGCCCTGGACTATATCCAATCTGATTCGGTGTTAGTGATGAATGGTGATTCTTTTTGCGAGATTAGTATTGGCGAGTTTTGGCTCTCTCATGCCGATCGCCAAACCGATGTCACAATTGCGTTAACTCAGGTCTCAGACACCAGTCGCTACGGTCGCGTTGAAGTTGATAGTGCGGGAAAAATCCTCAATTTTGCCGAAAAAGGGAATAGCACGAGTGTAGGTTGGATTAATGCTGGTATTTATTTGATCAAGCGAGAATTAATATCAGAGATTCCGAGGGATCAGGTTATTTCTTTAGAACAGGAAATCTTACCCAACTGGATCGAGCATAAATCAGTCTATAGCTACCCAACTCAGGGGAAGTTTATCGATATTGGAACCCCAACTAGTTATGCTCTAGCACAGTCATTTTTGGGGGAGGAACCGTAGCGATGAAACCAAAACCTTTTGTCTTGCTAGACCGGGATGGAACAATAATCAGGGAGTGTCACTACCTTTCTGACCCCAATTTAGTAGAATTACTTCCTAGTGCAGCCGAAGGAATGCGGAAAATGCAAGAAATGGGATTGGGGATAGCAGCCATCACTAATCAATCAGCAATTGGTCGAGGGTACTTCAATCTAAGCCGTTTGGCAGAAATTCATCAACGATTATCTGCACTATTAGCAGCAGAAGGGGTCCACTTAGATGGTATCTACTTTTGTCCCCACCGGCCGGATGAAACCTGTCAATGTCGCAAACCCAAAACGGGTATGGTAGAACGAGCAGCAGAAGAGCTGAATTTTGATCTTCCATCGAGTTATGTTATCGGTGATAAACCTTGCGATATCGAATTAGGAAATAATATAGGCGCTACCACGTTTCTCGTCCGTACTGGTTACGGCTCTAAATTTGCTAGAGATGGAATGGTTAACTGTAATTATGTGGTGGACAACTTGTTAGAAGCGGCAACAATAATTGAAGAAAAACTTATCCTAGAGAAGAGGAAAATGGTCGATGCCCCTAGAAGTTGAAGAGCAAAAGGAACGAATACGAAACCATCTGCTCGGTAGTATTTGGGTCAAACAACAAGTTGTTGAACAATGCCTGGACTCGATTTTAATTGCAGCCGATCTAATCACTCATACCTTTAGACTAGGTGGCAAGTTATTACTATGTGGTAATGGAGGGAGTGCGGCGGATTGCCAACACATGGCATCAGAACTGGTGAGTCGCTTAACCAAAGCCTTTGAGCGCCCTGGACTGCCAGCGATCGCCTTAACAACCGATACCTCCTACTTAACCGCTTTTACAAACGATTGCGGTTATGAAGGCGTGTTTGAGCGGCAAGTTCAAGCATTAGGGAAACCCCAAGATACCCTCATCGGAATTAGTACCAGTGGCAATTCCCCAAACATTATTAGGGCTATTACAAAAGCCAATGAGCGAGAGATCCTAACCATTGCCTTAACCGGTAATAAAGGTGGACAACTTTTAGGAATTGCCCGGCAATCCATTGTAGTCCCCAGCACAGATACCCAATATATTCAAGAATCTCATCTGGCGATCGAACATATCCTCTGCGACCTAGTCGAACAGCAATTATTTGGCTAGGTAGAGAGTAACATATTTATAAACACCAGGAACAATTTTCATGATCATTAGTAGAACTCCCTTTAGAATATCCTTTCTCGGCGGTGGAACCGACTACCCCGGTTGGTATCGACAGCATGGGGGTGCAGTATTAGCATCAACCATTGATAAATACTGCTATTTGAGCTGTCGTTACCTACCTCCCTTTTTTGAACACCGAAATAGGGTTGTATGGTCAAAGATTGAGAGTTGCCAAACACTTGAAGAAATCACCCATCCATCTGTTCGCGAAGTATTGAAATATTTGGATATTACCCGAGGGGTAGAAATTCACCACGACGGAGATTTACCAGCGCGCAGTGGTATGGGTTCAAGTTCTGCCTTCACTGTAGGATTGCTTAATGCTCTTTATGCTCTCAAGGGCAATATATCTAGCAAACATCAATTAGTGAAAGAAAGTATTTATATTGAGCAAGAAATTCTCCAAGAAACTGTTGGTTCTCAGGATCAGGTGTCAGCAGCGTATGGAGGGTTTAACCACATTACCTTTCTACCCAATGGCGAAATCTCTGTCAGACCCATTACAATTTCTCAACAACGTTTTGAGGAGTTCAATTCCTATCTCATGCTTTTCTACAGTGGTATTAAACGAACAGCTTCTGATGTTGCTAATAGCTATGTGAATGGTATAGACAGTCGCAAAAGACAACTGCGTATTCTCAAAGATTTAGTCGAAGAAGGTTTGTCTATTATTAACAGTGGTCAAGACTTAGCTAATTTTGGAGAATTACTACATGAAGCTTGGCAAGTAAAACGCAGTTTGAGTGAGAAAGTTTCTAATTCTCACATTGATGGACTTTACGCACAAGCTCGCGCAGCCGGTGCAATTGGTGGTAAGCTGACCGGTGCAGGCGGTGGTGGTTTTTTACTCTTGTTTGTTCCGCCTGATAAGCAAAAAGAGGTTCAAGCAAATTTAAACCATCTGATTCATGTCCCATTCAAACTTGAATTTTCTGGAAGCCAAATTATCTTTTTTGACCGAGAAGTAGATTATTCGGTTGAAGCTACCAATCGCCAGAATGACTCAGTTGCCGTTTTCCAGGAACTAGACACTCTAGAGAATGGAGTTAAAACTTTAGAAAGTACATCGGTTTAGTCATCGTATTGTTAGTCATTATCTGTCAATTTAGTCTAGCCTACCCAATCAGTACCTATGACCAACCCTCAAGAGATTAATCGCGTACTCATTACCGGAATTTCTGGTTCTGGAGGCTCTTATCTGGCCGAATATATTGTTAACCATCACCCCCATGTAGAAATTCATGGAATGTCCCGATGGCATAGTACAACCACCCAAGATAATTTAGCAGCTATTCGAGATAAAGTAATCGTTCACGAAACCGATCTAACTGACTTTGGCTCGGTTTTTTCTGCTCTACAAAAAGTCAAGCCGGATGCTGTTTTTCACTTAGCAGCTCATGCTAATGTCAGGGCTTCTTTTACGACTCCTAATGCAGTTTTAACGAATAATATTATCGGAACTAGCAATCTTTTTGAAGCGATTCGACTAGCGGAAATAAATCCCATCATTCAACTGTGCAGTACCTCAGAGGTCTACGGTCAAGTCGATCCTAAATACGTGCCGATTACAGAAGAAACACCGATGCGGCCAGCCAGCCCTTATGCTGTTTCTAAAGTTGCTCAAGATATGCTAGGCTTCACTTATTTCACTAGCTACAAAATGCCGATTATACGGACTCGGATGTTTACCTATCTCAATCCCCGACGCACAGATTTATTTGCTACAGCATTTGCCAAGCAAGTGGCATGGATCGAGCGAGGACTACAAAAAGAAATGGTTCATGGCAATCTCGATTCCGTTCGGACGATTATTGATGTTCGTGACGCGATGGGTGCTTATTGGGTTGCGATTCAGAGATGTAAACCAGGAGAGGTGTATAACATCGGTGGTATTACTAACATGAAAGTAGGGGAATTTCTAGAACGACTCATTGGCTTGAGCGATGTAAAAATTCCCAGGAGAACTGACCCTAATTTACTGCGACCTGCTGATGTCACCTTGCAAATTCCTTCTGTCGATAAGTTCATTGAGGAAACGGGTTGGCAACCTCAATACACTTTTGAAGAAAGTTTACAAGACTTACTCAGTTATTGGAGGAAGGAGGCTGATAAAGCAGCACTATCATAAAACCGGATAAAAGCAGAAGATATATCTAGTTTATCGAGCTTAGACGTAGTTAACTAAATGGAGAACAATAAAGCAATGGTAGGGAAAACTGACAATAAAATAGCCAGTGCGATCGAGGACACTCGGGACAAAATAGATTTGAGTCAACGCAGTCTGTTAAGTGAAGGAGTCCAAAAAATATCCTATCCGCTAAATCGATTTGATTTTCGAGGAGAAATTACTAGACTCCTAATTCAAAAAGGGTTCATAGACAAGGCAGTTCCTCTAGAAGAGCTAAATACCCATATTCCTTATCAACAGCAGGTTGTAGACCAAAACCTACTTTGTGAAGTGGGGAAGACTTTCTACGAAACTAGCGTTCTCCTGAGAAACCTCCATTTTGAACTGCAAAAATACTTAGCAGAAGAGGTTTTAGGCTTTGATTTCATTTGCCAAGAAATTCCCACTGTTCGGTTTCATTTCCCGGTGCCTTTAATTGAGGCTTATCGTTCTTCAGAAGGAGTATATCTTGGCCATCACAGCGATACAATGCTGGGTCACCCGTTTGCAGAAATCAACTGCTGGTTTCCATTGACTGAATGCTCGCAAACTAACGCCTTGCAACTCTCTTCGTTAGAGGATGAAAAGTCCATTCTTGAGAGTTTATGTCAAGACATTGCATATGATGCTGATACTTATCATAAGCAGGGTAGAAATTTATTCTATCAAAAACTCATAAAGGAAGATGAGTATCGCCAGTTGGTCATCAATAGCTGCCATCCAGTGGCCATGCAATATGGTGAATTGCTATTGTTCGATCCCCGATGCATTCACGGCCCGGCAGAAAACCAGGAAGAACGGACAAGAGTCAGTATGGATTTTCGTATCATTCCCCTAGAGAGTTATGAGAAAATGACTAGAGAATATCGAAGCCAAGGACGGAGCGGTCGTAAATTTGCCCGAGGAGATGTTTTCTTTGAAAAAAGTGCAAAACAGTTATGATAAATTGCCGAATGAGCTAATGAGAGGAGTCACTAATGGATGAAGAATTTTACCGATCGCTATACGAAATCCGCCGAGTAGAAGAAGAAATTGCTCGTATCTACCCTACTGATAAAATTAAGAGTCCTGTTCATCTCTCTATTGGTCAAGAAGCCGTGAGCGTCGGTGTTTGTCAAGCCTTGAGACCTGATGATATTGTCTTTGGAACCTATCGCGGTCATGCCCTGTATCTGGCTAAAGGTGGCGATCTTAAACAAATGATTGCCGAGCTGTATGGTAAAGCTACTGGATGTGCGCGAGGAAAAGGTGGGTCGATGCATCTGATCGAAACCTCGGTTGGGATGATGGGAACCTCTGCTGTCGTGGGCACTACAATTCCCCAAGCGGTTGGCTATGCCTATGCCTTGAAATACCAGAAGAAAGATTCCATTGTGGTCAGCTTTTTTGGTGATGGTGCTGTAGAAGAAGGCGTGTTTGCAGAAAGTATCAACTTCGCCGCTCTGAAAAAGTTGCCCATTATCTTTATCTGTGAGAATAACCTCTACGCTATCCATACCCATCAACAGCAGCGACAACCCATATCAAATATATGCGATCGCGTTCGCAGCTACGGAATCCCGGCAGAACGCATTGAAGATAACGATGCGATCGCCCTACACAAAAAAGTTAGCCAAACCGTAGAAGCCTTACGCAAGGGTCAGCCTGGGCCGTTCTTCTTCGAGTGCATGACCTACCGCTGGAAAGAACATGTTGGGCCCAATGAGGATTTCCACTTAGGGTATAGAACCCAAGCTGAAGCTCAACCTTGGATCGAAAATGACCCTATAAAACGACTAGGAGAAAAGCTAGAGGTCCAGCAACGTCAGCAAATTGAAACTGAAGTTGAAGCTCGGATTCAGGAAGCCTTCGCTTTTGCTGAAGACTCTCCCTTCCCCGACACCAGCGAACTGTACGCTCATGTATTTAAGGAGGGCTAATGATGGAACGTACCCTGAGCTATACAGAAGCCGTGTGCGAAGCAACCGACCAAGAAATGGGTCGCGATCCTTCTGTCATTCTCTTTGGGCTTGATGTTGATGATCCCAAAGCCATCTTAGGAACCACCAAAGGTCTAGTAGACAAATATGGACCAGAGCGAGTGTTTGGTACACCCTTATCTGAAGATGCGATGACCGGCGCAGCCATTGGTATGGCTCTCGCTGGAGTGCGACCCATTCACGTCCATATTCGTATGGATTTTTTAATGCTGGCCATGAACCAGTTGGTTAATATCGCTGCTAAGAGCCGGTATATGTATGCTGATCTAGTCTCGGTTCCACTGGTCGTAAGGTCTCTGATTGGCAAAAGTTGGGGCCAGGGGGCGCAGCATTCGCAAGGATTGTACTCCTACTTCATGCATGTTCCTGGCTTGAAAGTGGTAGCTCCAACCACCCCTTACGATGCTAAGGGCTGTCTGATTGCAGCCATTCGGGATGACGATCCGGTAATGTTCGTTGAACACCGAATTCTCCACTATCAAAAAGGCCCGGTACCGGAATCTGCTTATACTGTAGAACCAGGCAAAGCCAGAATTACAGCCCCTGGGGAAGACGTGACCCTAGTTGGCATTTCTTACATGCAAGTGGAGTGTTTGCGGGCCCAGCGCTATCTTGAAGATATTGGCATCCAAGCAGAAGTAATCGATCCAATTTGGTTAAGTCCTCTGGATATCGATACCATTGTCCAATCTGTCCGTAAAACCAGACGGTTATGTGTTGTAGATAATGGTTGGACAAGCTGTGGTGCCAGTGCCGAGATTATCGCTCAAGTTACCGAGCGTTTGCAAGGCGAGGGTGATATTAGAGTAAAGCGGATGGGTTTTGCCCCCGTAACTTGTCCGACTACTCCCAATTTGGAAGCTGAGTTTTATCCTAATGGGCGCAAAATTGCGGCGACTGCCTTTGATTTGGTTAAAGGTGATGCCACCGGTTGGTTCCCAGAAGAGCGAGATGACCTCAAAGATATTGAATTTAAAGGGCCTTTCTAAAGAGAATAATGGTAGAAACAACGATGACTGAGAAAAAACTTAATTGGCCCTTGATGAAAAATAATATTACCAGGGCAGACTTAGATGCAGCGATCGCCTTTCTCCAGCAGGACGATCCGATTTTGACCCAATCTAAACAGGTTAAGGCCTTCGAGCAAGAATGGTCGGATTGGTTGGGAGTTAAGTATAGCGTCTTCGTTAACTCTGGCTCCTCAGCCAATCAAATTACCATAGCAGCTCTGAGAGAAACCCAGGGACTAGGAGAAGTCATCGTCCCGACTTTGACTTGGGTGTCTGATATTGCCTCAACGATCCAAGCAGGATTTAAGCCTGTATTTGTCGATATCAACCCACGAACCTTGGGGATGGACTGCGAGCAAGTACTGCAAAAAATCACGCCCCAAACGAAAGCTGTATTTATGACTCATGTTCTTGGATACAACGGGTTAAGCCAAAAATTGCTTGATGAGTTAGCAGCGCGGAATATTCCCTTGATTGAAGATGTTTGCGAATCCTATGGAGCAACATTCAACGGACAGAAATTAGGCAGTTTTGGCTGGGTCTCTAATTTTTCCTTCTATTACGCTCACCATATGAGTACCATCGAAGGAGGGATGGTTTCCACCAACGACCCTGACCTCTATCAGAAGTTACGCATGTTTCGCTCCCATGGAATGGTACGAGAAGCAACCTCAGAGTCCCTTAAGCAAGAGTATTATCAGAATTACCCCGATCTAAATCCAGACTTTATTTTTGCCTTTCCTGCCTATAATGTCCGGAGTACAGAGTTGAATGCAGTGATTGGGCGATCGCAATTGAAGCGACTCGATGATAATAATAAGATTCGTACTGAAAATTTGCATTTATTCTTGGATAATCTGGACTCGAATAAATATCAAACTGACTTTGATACGGAAGGCAGTTGTAATTATGCCTTTACCCTGATTTTGAAAGACCCTGACCCAGAATTATCGGCAAGAGTACAACAAACCATGCGTCAGTTGGGTGTGGAATTTCGCCGAGGAACCGCAGGGGGTGGGAACCAAACGCGCCAACCTTATTTAAGAGGTTTCTTAGGGGAAAAAGAATGGGAAAAGTATCCTAAGGTAGACCACGTGCATTTTTATGGCTTCTATATTGGTAACTACCCCGATCTGGAGAAACAGAAGATCAGTGAACTCTGTGCAATTCTGAATCAAGTGTAGTATAACCAAGTAAATGGGAGAGGAGGAGTTTGATGAATCAATCGACTGACTTTTACAAGAATAAGAAAGTGGTCATTACCGGCGCTAGCGGATTACTAGGACGGCATTTAATTCCGGACTTACTAGAGGCTGGAGCTTCAGTGAGAGCAGTTATTCACAAACGTCCTTTTCCCATAGATGATCCCAGAGTAGAAGTAGTTAAAGCAGATCTGACGCAGCAGGAAGATTGCGATCTTGTCATGGAAGGTATGGATATTGCTTGTTTGTCTGCTTCTGTAACTGTAGGAGCAGCTCAAGCCATTAAAAATCCAATACTGGCGGTTACATCTAATTTAATTGTCGGCGCGTGTTCTCTACAAGCAGCATGTTTGGCTGGAATAAAACGGGTTCTTTTGGTCAGCAGCACAACAACCTATCCTGCTTACTCTAGACCCGTTAAAGAAGCAGAAGTTTTTCTCGAACAACCCCATCCGGCATATCAAGGGGTGGGAAATATGAAACGTTATTTAGAAACTTTAGCTAAATTTTACCACGACCAATATGGCATGGACATTGCTATAGTGCGCCCTGTGCCCTTCTATGGTCCCTATGATAATTTTGATTTTGAAACCTGTCACGTCATTCCCTCCCTTATTCGTAAAGCGGTAGAAAAACAAGACCCCTTTGAAGTGTGGGGAACGGGTAAAGATATTCGCGATTTTCTGCATGTGAAAGATGTAGCAAGGGGCTGCTTGTTAGCCTTGGAAAAGTATCCTGATTATAGTGGAATAAATCTAGGATCAGGCCGCAGTGTATCTATTGCGGAACTGGCAGAGAAAATCCTCAAACTATCTGGTCATGATATATCTCTGACTCTTGCCCCTTCTAAACCTTCCACTATCCCCGTGCGACTAGTTGATGTTAGTAAAGCGAAAGAAAAACTTGGATTTGTCTCTGAAATTGACTTAGAATCAGGACTTTCGGATACCATTAGTTGGTTTACTGAAAATCGTCAGCATATTCTGGACACAATTGATAGATCTAAAAATAAAGTAAAATAGTAGGTTTTAAGTAATAAATTTTAAGGAGGATATAAAAGTCATGAATAACATCAAAGTTGGGTTAGTTCAGATTAACAATAGCTTTTCGGGGCAAAATTACTTACCTTACGCTGTTGGGATATTACAAGCTTATGCTCAGAAATACGCTCAAAAACCAGAACGATATGAGTTTATGCTACCTGTTTACTCAAGAGTTCCGGTCAGAGAAGCGGTAGAAAATCTCCAAGACGCATCAATTGTTGCCTTTAGTACTTATGTCTGGAATATAAAGATTTCTCTGGAAATTGCTAGACGAATTAAGCAGGATTATCCAGAAACCCTGATTGTGTTTGGTGGTCCCCAAGTTCCCGATCGCTGTGAAGCCTTTCTCAGACAAAATCCATTCATTGATGTGGCTTGTCATGGAGAAGGAGAGGTTGTATTTCTAGAACTTCTGGAAAGTTATCCAGAATGCAACTGGGGGGAGATTCCTTCAATTAGTTTTATCGATAAAACAGGGGAGTTCATCCATCATCCCAAAGGATCGAGAATTCAAGATATCTCGATCGTTCCTTCCCCATTTCTGGAAGGGGTATTCGAGCCAATCATGAAAGCCAATCCCCAAGAGCGCTGGATTGCGTTATGGGAAACTAATCGAGGCTGTCCGTTCTCTTGCACCTACTGTGATTGGGGATCGTCAACTCAGAGTAAAGTGTTCCGCTTCGATATGGAAAGGTTGTTCAGAGAGGTAGACTGGTTTGCTGAAAATAAGATTGAGTATATCTTCTGCTGCGATGCGAATTATGGCATTTTGCCCAGAGATTTAGAACTGACTCAATATGTAGCAGAAACCAAAGCTAAGTATGGCTATCCCCATGCCCTGTCGGTTCAGAATACCAAAAATGCGACTGAACGGTCTTACAAAGTGCAGAAACTGCTCTCAGATTCGGGGTTGAATAAAGGGGTGGCGCTCGCCATGCAGTCCATGGATAAAGGGGCATTGAAAAATATTAAACGCCATAATATTTCCCTGGATTCGTTCCAAGAGCTGCAACGGCGTTTCACCCAGGATAGAGTAGAAACCTATTCCGATCTAATCCTAGCTCTTCCAGGAGAAACCTATGAGACCTTCTTTGATGGCATTTCTGAGGCGATCGCCAATGGGCAACATAATCGGATTCAATTTAATAATCTCTCTATCTTACCCAATGCGGAAATGGGCGATCCGGAATATCAGAAAAAATATGGGATGGTAACGGTAGAATCTAATATCGTTAACATGCATGGTTCCTTAATAGAATCCGATGATGATATCTGTGAGACTCAACAACTGGTGATTGCGACTAATACCATGGCGAAAGAGGAATGGTGCAAAACGCGATCGCTCTGCTGGATGGTAGCATTGCTTTACTTCGACAAAATACTGCAAATTCCCCTATTGTTGTTGCATGAAATCTGCTCCTTCAGTTTCCGGGAATTATTTGAAGTATTCACCGAACGTTCTTTGGAAGAATTCCCGATTTTTGAAGAAATTAACGCTTTCTTTAGGAAAACCGCACAAGATATTCAGAATGGAGGCGAAGAATATTGTCAATCTAAGGAATGGTTAAATGTGTGGTGGCCGGCTGATGAATACATTTTTATCAAACTGAGTGTGGAAAAGAAATGGGATGAGTTTTATAAAGAAGCAAAGCTACTGCTAACGCGGTTTATGGAAGAGAAATTTATTAACATGCCTTTGATTTTACACGAGAGTATCCGATTGAATCGAAGTCTAATCAATCAACCCTTCCAGACCGAAGATATAGAATTGGAGTTATGGCACAACATTTGGGAAGTGTATCAAGCGGCTCGCCGAGGGGTCAAAATCCCCTTGGAACAACAAACTCGGACTTATCATATCGAACGGGTGGCCGGTACAAAGCAATCTTGGGAAGATTGGTATCGAGAAGTGGTTTGGTGGGGAAATAAAAAAGGAGCTTACCTGTACAAAAATGTAACAGCGACAGTCCAAGAATCATCCCCAGAGAGAACTGATTTACCCAATGCTAGTTGAATGAAGTTAAAAATCTAGGCTGAATTGTTTCTCGAATTCGACACGATCCAGCCATTGACTTAAAAGTTTAGGAGAGACAGAGTAACACATGTTTGCAGGAAAGAATATTCTAGTGGCTGGCGGCACAGGAATGATAGGTATTCCCCTAGTAGAAATGCTAATTGAGCGTGGAGCTAAAGTCAGAATTGCCTCTTTAGACGATCCATCCAGAGCGCATCCAGAAGCCGAGTTTATGCAACTCAACCTCATGCCATTTGAGAATTGTTTAAAAGTTTGCCAGGGAATGGATTATGTCTTTAACCTTTTGGGAGTAAAAGGATCGCCAGCAGTAACGAGAACTAAGCCAGCAAGCTTTTTCGTTCCCACCATCACCATGGACACGAATATGATGGAAGCGGCACGACAATGTGAGGTGGAGCGATTTCTATTTACTAGCTCTGTTGGTGTCTATTCTCCCGCAGAGGTACTCTATGAAGATGATGTTTGGCAAACCTTTCCATCACCGAACGATCGCTTCGCAGGATGGGCCAAACGGATGGGAGAACTGCAAGCTGAAGCTTACAAAATCCAGTACGGTTGGGATAAAATTGCGATCGTTCGACCGACTAATATTTACGGCTCTTACGATAACTTTGACCTAGAGAATGCCATGGTCGTTCCTTCTCTGATCAAGCGAGCAATCGATGGCGAAAATCCCATGGTAGTCTGGGGAGATGGTTCAACAGAAAGGGATTTTATGCACGCTAGAGATGTGGCTCGGGGAATGCTCTTAGCGATGGAAAATGCGAATTGCCAACCAATTAACCTAGGTAGCGGTGTAGGAGTTTCAATTAAGCAATTAGTTGAGATTATTCTTAGTTATCTTGACAAAAAACCAGAAATTATTTGGGATACATCTAAGCCGAAAGGCGATCGTAAACGAGTTTTAGATATGGCTCGCGCTAAATCTCTTGGTTTTGAACAAACTATCTCTATAGAGGAAGGAGTCAAAGAAGTTATGGAGTGGTACAAACAAAACAGAGATTTTTCTGGTCAACGGTATGATGTATTTAAGTGAGAAATCGATGGATCGAACCGAACCTCTATTAGAATGGGAGACGCTTCACAGTAAAGAAGCATTTGTCGCTCACCCTTGGATTAGACTTTCCGTACAGCAGGTTAAGCTCCCCAATGGGAAAGTTGTTGACGACTACCACCAGATCCAACTGGGAGACCACGTAGCAATTGTTGCCCATACTGATGAAGGCAAAATCCTGATGGAACGGCAATATAAACATGGGGTAGGTAAAGTTAGTCTAATCTTACCAGGGGGATTGATCGAAGGAGATGAACAGCCTCTAGAAGCAGCTAAACGAGAACTGTTAGAAGAAACAGGCTATACAACTGAGCGGTGGGAAAGTCTAGGGAATTTCGTGGCTAATGCTAACTATGGTTGTGGTAAGATACACCTGTTTGTTGCTCGCAATATCAGGCAAGTGGCCGAACCGGATTCTGGAGATCTGGAAGAGATGCAACTAGTGTTGATGTCACCTGATGAGTTAGTGGCAGCAATTCACCAAGGGGAGCTTATGGTTATGGGAGCGGTGATGGCGATCGCGTTAGCAACCAATTTATCTATTTATCCTCATTTAATAACTGCCCAATAATAATGGAAGATTATGCTCATACTTAATTAATACCATTCTGGTAAAGAACATGTCTTTGTATATTTATAAACCAATCGATAACCCCCAGCACATTAGTATTCTATTTCCGACTAGAAATCGAACTCATTACCTGGACAATCTTTTTGATTCATTAGAGGAAAATACAGGAAAAAAAGAACTTGTAGATATATGGATCTATGTCGATCATGATGATCTCGTAACCATAGATTACTTGGAGTCTGGAGTTAAAGAGAAGTATAGCTTTGCGATTCACTATGTTGTTGGTGATCGTACAGTTAGCCAAGGAGAAATGAGCAATATTCTCCGCGAGAAATGTACGATCCATCCTGGTATATATGGAATTGGAGGCGATAAGCTATTATTTATCACTCCTGGATGGGATAAGTTGATTAGAGAAGAGTTTAATAAATATCCTGATAGAATTGCATTTGTGTCTGTCACTGACTCCCATCATGGAGAACACTTTGGTGCTTATGGGTTCCTGAGTGCAGAATGGCTAAATCAGACGGGAGAGTTTTTAACGGAATATTTTCCTGCTTGGGGAGGTGATTTATGGATAAATCAGATAGCTTCTATGATAGGGAGGAACATTCAACTAGATATTAAAATAGATTTACAAGGTGGCAAAGGCAAAACAGCTCGATTAAGGAACTGGTTATTTTGGAAGAGGTTCTTCAATGATACCTTGATGGAGCGAGTAGAACAAGCCGAACAGCTAAGAAGAGTAATTTATCCTGAAAAAAATGCCGAATATTACCAAAATGTTGCGGAAGGGAATAAAATCATTGAGGATTTTCAGAACTATCTGAAATTTGAAAGAGAACATGACATCATTGATTTAGAGCTTTGGTGTAGCTCTCCAGAGACTCTCAAGTCGAAACCGAACGAACACTATCTCTTGAATGAAACACGTGCTATTGAGAGATTGAAGCAGATCTTATTTAGATATCTGAAGCAAGGGAATATTTTTGCCGCGATCCGTATTTTATTGCATATATTGGGATCATATCATTATCTCAAGGATTTTGAGTACAACCGAGTCCTGTTTATGGCTAACTTTAGACTTGTATTTAGATTCTATAATGCTCTGACGCGACCCTCTAAGTATTCAGAATATACCATTCGTATTTATCGATGGCTGAAGCAGTCATTAAATCATAAATCTGTTTTTATTGATCGAGAGTTTTAAATAAAAGTAATGCCTAAAATCCTTTCGGTTTGCTATAACTTTGTTCCAGAAATTACGCCAACAACAATACGGGCGAGTAAAATTATGCAGCACCTGGAAGGGAGTTGGACAATTGAGGTAATTACTAGAGCAGAATCGAGTTGTGTAGGGCGCTCAATTATTACTCATTCAATTCAGGATTGGTATCCTAGAACTCTGGTAGAAGTGTTTCATAAACTGAGGTTGACGAAAATATGGAATTTTGGGGTCCCATTCAATGGAGAACAAGCGTTTTTTTGGGTGATTCCTGCAATTCTCAAAGCACATCAGTTAATTCAGGATGAAAGGCCAGATCTAGTTGTGGTCTTTATGATGCCTTATTCTGTAGGATGGATTGGCTTAGTCTTGAAATGGTTGACTGGTATACCAGTAGTTTTCAACTTTGATGATTCTCCTACTTGTACCGATATGAGTGGGAATTCTTTTCATAGCTTGTTCCATTATAAAATGGCAGTATGGATGGAAAATTTTTACATTCGCAATTCTGATGCCACGATTTATGTTTCTCAACGCAATCTAGATCGAGTTAAGAAAAAACAGCCCCTAGCGGATCAAAACAAGCTTCACTTAGTTCGATACGGGGCCGATCCAGAAGATTTTAAATATTCCCAAATTCATACAGATGATGAACATTTTAAAATTGCCTATATCGGTTTTATGGGTGGCTGGTTTGAGTTCTATCATAGTGACGATGAAAAACAGAAATTATGGAGAAAAATCTCTCGGTTTTTGCAAAACATTGGAGAATATAGGCTACTAGAATTGGATTTAAAGACTTCAAGTCCAATGTTTTTAGGTCAAGCAGTGAAGCAGGCAATCACCGATCATCCAGAATGGGATAAGCGGATTAAAATAGATCTCTATGGTAGTCTCTATCCCAAATATGTCACAGACCGCGCTCTAGAGAACCAAAACTTAAGTGATATTGTTTTTATCCACGATGCTGTCCCTAATAAAGAAGCCATGCAAATTGCTTGTTCCTGCGATCTATTATTTATGACGCTACCTGCACGTCCGGATGGTGCGGAATCGGGAGGACGGATATCGGCGAAAACCTATGAGTATTTAATGACTGACAGGCCCATTCTGGCGGGTGTTTCTCCTGGTGAAAATTACGATTATTTACAAGGTAAGAACGGGGTTTGGATTGTTCATCCGAAAGATGTATCGGGGATGACAGAAGTTATCACTCAGTTAGTCAGCGAAAAATTTGCTGGAAATCCTCGGATTTGCGATCGCACTTCCATTCATCCAGAATTAAGTTATGCTAACCGAGCAGGCCAGTTTGCAAATGTTTTAGATACAGTTTTGTCTCAAAAATCCTTGAATTCTTGACAGCAATAACATATTCTAATCCGATGAATCCATTGAAAAAACTATTGACTTTTACAGAGACTTCATTAACTCATGTGCATTTGAAGTGGTGGGATGTGCAAAATTCTATTGGGAAGTATAGAGTTCAGCCCTACTCTCCCCGATATTGGTGGACTAGACAAGAATTGGTTTCGCAACTTTGTGAAGCGACTCTATGTACACTCGATAGTTGGAACGATCTGATATACAAATCTCATTTCCAATTTTACGATGAGCGATTAGTTGAATATTCCTGGGCAATGAAACAAATAACTCGGCTTGGTAATAGCGATCGCTTTTTGGATGTGGGTTGCGTCATGAATACCCCATATACCTTGAGTAAATTGATGTATCAATTTGCTGATATTCATTTGTTGAATTTGGTCAGCGAACCCTTAGCGATGCAGGGCCGGATTTCGTTTCATTCTCAAGATATCCGCTCCTGCGATCTTCCCGATAACTCATTTGACTGCATTACTTGTATTTCCACCCTAGAGCATGTGGGAGGCGATAATAAATACAATGACTTTTCCGCCAATGGATCGGCAGAAATCACTTTAGAGAGCGATCCTTTAGATCGCCAAGGGCTGTGGAAACCGGCTTTTACGGCTTTACTCAAACTCATCAAGCCCGATGGACTGCTGTTAGTCACGATGCCTTGTGGCTCTGAAAAACAAGGGGTATGGCAAAAGGGAGAATATCGCCTAGGAATAGAGGAGTTAGCAGAATTTCATACCCTTGCTGCTCAGTTTAATCGCCAGGTTAAGCTCACTTTGATGAAGAAAAGCACGATGGGATGGCAAGAAACTAGTGTGGAAGCCATCAATAGCGATCGCGATCCCCAAGAGCAACTTCGTTCTTTCGGCGCAGATGTGGTCGTTTTAGTGGAAACTCTAATCGAATAGATAGGGGCAAATAGCATATTATGAAGGTTGTTTACATTACTCCCACGTACTTTAGCGATCGCTCTCTGATTGGTGGAGCAGAGCGATATGCGAGTACTCTAGCTTGCCTGATGGCCGAGCATGTCGATACAACATTGGTCAGTTTTGGCCCACATCGCCAAAGTTATGAGGAAGATAACCTGAATATTGAGATTTTTCCGGTCAAAACTCCTATCCACGGAAATATGATGAATGCCATTCACATTGGCTATATCAGTTCGTTACTTAATGCAACCATTATCCACATTCATCACATCTACACCCTCGTTTCTGATGTAAGTTGTTTAATAGGACATTTTCTTGGTAAACGAGTCTTTGTCACCGATCATGGTGGAGGGGGATCTCTAGTCATTAATCATAAGCTACCTGTATTCCGCTGCTATACAAACCTTGTGGCTCAATCTGAGTACACTCTCGGTTCTATTAATGATCAACTTAGTCAAAAAGCAGTCACGATTAAAGGTGGAGTTGATACTAACTGGTTTTATCCAACATCTACAGTTAAGAAAGAAAAAAAGATTCTATTTGTCGGTAGAATCATTCCCCATAAAGGCATTAATTATTTAATTGAAGGTTTTAAACTTTTAGCATTTTCAGATTATAAATTGACCATTGTTGGCCGCATTAAGGGAGATATAAGCCAAAGATTTTATAGATATCTAAGGAAAATCGCGGAAGGAC
Source organism: Roseofilum reptotaenium CS-1145 (assembly GCF_028330985.1). NCBI lineage: Bacteria > Bacillati > Cyanobacteriota > Cyanophyceae > Desertifilales > Desertifilaceae > Roseofilum > Roseofilum reptotaenium. Next base: position 40,247 of record NZ_JAQMUE010000079.1, read on the forward strand.
TGCCAGTTGAATTTATTCAAGATGCTGATGATTGCCGCTTGTTACACGAATATCGCAGTGCTATTGTAACAGTGTTGCCCTCTGTCCACACCAACTGCTATGGTGACTATACTTCCGTTCCAGAATTGATGGGGTTTACGCTGTTGGAATCTCAAGCATGTGGTACACCGGTTATATGTACCGATGCAGGCGCTATGCATGAGTTTGTCGATCATGGTAGGACAGGACTAGTTGTAAAGCAAAATTCCGGCCAGGCAATCGCCAAGGCTCTACAGCACCTTATTCAATTATCATCCCAAGACTATCAAGAATATCAAAAACACTCTATAGAATGGATTGCCAATAATTTTAGTTGGTCAATCGTTGTGAAAAAGCATTTAGAACTTTACCAAGGTATTGCAAACTCCCTATGAATCAGTCCTTAAGAATTTTAATGGTACTCCATGTACCTTGGGACCGAAATTTAGGCGGTTCAAGAGTTCAGTTAGAATTAGCAGATGAGTTTTGTAAAATGGGACATCAGGTTGAGAAATTTGATGTTAATGATGCGTTTCCCGATGCTCAATCATCACGAATATCTGAGTTGATTCGTCCTAGTTTTTCAACTAAAGCTAAAGAATTCATCCAAGCTAATGGTAAGTCCTTCGATGTCATTGATGCTCATCAAGGAAATGTGCCGTTCTCTAAAGCAGAATTGAACTTTCAGGGATTACTAGTTGCACGATCCGTAGGCTTGTATGCCTTTTGCGAGGACTATTTTAAACTCGAAGAAGTCAAGTGGCCACAGAAAAAAAAAGGAAACCCAATTACAAAAGTTCTGCGTTCTTGGAGGAAACAGAGAGAGTTTCCCTACTACTTAAGCAGCTTAAAAACCTGTGACTTAATTAATCTCCCCAATGGGGATGAACTAAACTATGTACGAGATATTCTAGGACTTGGTTACAAATCTGTCTTTTTTCCCTTTGGACTCTCTGAGCAGCGGCAGAGGGCTTTTTTTCAAGCTACCCAACCGGGTGGGATCAGGCTCCTTAATAAACAAGTCGCATTTATCGGCTACTGGACACCTCGTAAAGGATCTAAAGATTGGCCAGAGATTATTATGAGGACAAAAGCTCAAGTACCTGATGTACGCTTTCTATTTTTAGGAACTGGTTTAAGCCCTCAAGAAGTATTGCAGGATCTCAACATGCCAGCTTATGATTGGATAGAAATAATCCCGAGTTATGAAAGCAATATGCTGCCACAACTCCTATCTGAGGCAACCATAGGTGCTTTTCCTAGTTATATGGAGGGTTTTGGATTCGCTGTATTAGAAAAGCTTGCTTGCGGTTTGCCTACGATTGCCTACGATATCCCAGGTCCTCGCGATATGTTACGCCCTTTAGATCCTTCTCTGATGATTCCTGTTGGAGACCTAGGGAAATTTACGGCGAAATTGATTGAATTGCTTCAGTTAGATGAAAAAAAATACAATCAGTTATCTCAAAATTGCCATAAAGTTTCATCCATTTTTTCTTGGCCAAAAATCGCTAAAGACCACTTGCAACTTTATTCACAATATCTACAATCTATTCAGAAAAATTGAGAATTTCCCAAACTTATACCTGTCGCTGATTCAGTAAAACTTAGTCCAAAAACTTGAGGAGTCTATTTTCAATGCACCCAAACAGCAAACTACTTTTTCAAAAATATGCCAAGTCCTTATTCAAGGATAATATGAGAGTTCTAGAAATTGGACCGGAGGGACATCCATCAACTTACCAAGAAATAGTGGGAAATGACACAATCACTTGGGAAACCCTAGATATGATATCGAATGAAGAATTAACCTATAGAGTAGATAGTGAGTATGCTTATCCGATTGCCAGTGAGACCTTTGATATCATTATCTCAGGTCAGGTAATAGAACATATTAGAAAAGTTTGGCTTTGGGTCGAAGAGTTATCTAGGATCTCTAAAGTAGGAGGTAAAGTCATTACAATTGGTCCTGTAAGCTGGCCTTATCACGAAGCCCCTGTTGATTGCTGGAGAATTCATCCAGAAGGGATGAAAGCTCTTTATGAACATGCAGGGCTTAACGTTGAACTGAGTATATCGGAAACGTTAGAAGTCACATCAACGGCCAGTAGACGAATGGTTCCAGCAACATCATTTATCCCACAACCTATCTATAAAAGTGTCGTGAAGAGATTATTAGGGTGGCCAATTCCTTACTCTATCGATACAATTACAATCGGGGTTAAAGAATTTGAATCGGGGAAAAATTAACGTTTTACCAAGACCAAGTGGTGGAGAGTTTTTATGTTAGGTAAAATCTCGCGTAGTTATGCTGTTATGCAATTGACAAGAAGGTACTTTCGCCCAAGTCAGGTACCAGAAACTTGTAATTACTATATTAATGGGGTTCAGAGAACTATTTGTGGTCAATATGCTCTTACTATGCTAATGGCAATTGTGCTAAATGATTGCTATGGACTTAAACGGTTTAAGTCCATAGATAATATTGTTGATATTGGAGCCAATATTGGTGTTTTTTCAGTTCATGCGGCTACTCTCTTCCCTCAAACTAAAATTTACGCTTATGAACCTTGTTCGCAAGTACTGCCTGACTTAGAGAAAAATTTACAGGACTTGAATGTGGAAATCTCTTCTTATGCTGTGGGACGAACTACTAAAAAAGTAAACCTCACTTTCCAAGAAGATTTGACCGCTTCTTCTATCTTAATGACAGGAGAAGATTCATCTCAAAAATCTCAGTGCCAGATGATTGCTTTTGATGAAGTTACTGCTCAATTAGGAGGAAGTATTGGCTTGCTCAAGCTGGACTGTGAAGGATCTGAATATGAAATACTGAAATCTATTTCCTTGGAAAAAGTAAAATATGTTGTAGGAGAATTTCATACGTGTCAAAGTGGATATCCAGAATTAGGGCTAGAACTGCTTAAAGAACGTGGATTTGTGATAGATAATTGGACTCCATTTCCAGATGGTAAAGCTGGTGAATTTTGGGCAAGCAATATTCGGAATACTCCCCAGGAGAAAGCTTGGTTAGTATAGTTTTCTATGGTGCGATCATGTCTAATCACTCAGAAAAAATCACCCTAAGTGTCGCTTTAGTCACTCGGAACCGCCCAGAACTCTTAAGTCAATGTTTAGAAAGTTTGCGATCGCAAAGCATTCAGCCTTTTGAAGTAATCGTTTCCGATGATTCCGATCTGGAAATTGCACCGGAAATAGAAGCGATAGCAAAGGGTTGGAACTGTCAATATATTACCGGCCCTCGTCGAGGTTTACAAGCTAATCTTAATAATGCAGTTGACGCTTGTCACGGAACCCATGTTCGTATAGTTAATGACGATCATACATTTCCTGAAAATCATTTTAAAATCATCCAAAATCTATTAGAGTCCGATCCTAATAGCATTTGGACTTTAGGTGAATATTGTGAAATTCCTGGAACTCAATCTCTCTTCCAGTTACCAGGAGAAATTCAACCTCGTGGCTTTCACAAACCCATAGAGAATTTTGATGACTGTATGGGGATTAGCGGTGGAGCTTCTATTTATCCTAGGAAAATATTTGAGTACCACCACTTTTTAGAAGCTTTTGGATATGTTTGTGATTTAGAGTTTGGCCCCAGGCTAAAAGCGTTAGGGTACAGAATCAGGTACTGTTCAGAAACTCACGTCATTCACCAAACACCTATCATTATCCGAGATCCTAAAATGCTGTGTAAAGGTCACTTCCTTTTATCGTATCTCACTTACGCTTTCTATTTGCCAAATTTTTTGAAAAAATCTGAGTGTTTAATTTATTTTTGGTGGATTGCATTTCTAGGTTCTATAAATATCCGAAAAGCTGGTTTTACTTTTGTTGATTACCAGAAAACGAGAGAACTGGGTCAAAAGTATGGAAAACTATTTCAAACAGGAAAATACAACCAAATATTTTAAAATATATATAATTCTCAAGAAAAATTTTGATTTATTCAATAAATTAGTTTATGAAAATATTGTCAATAAGCAACTGTCCCTTGGCTGAAAACTCTGGTTCAGGATATGTGATTACAAACTTTTGTTATGGCTTGCAACAACGAGGCCATGATGTAGATTTGTTTGGACCAGATTCTTACGAAGTTCTAAAGTTTTTTAAAGGTAGAGCTACTCATTATCGACAAACGATTGGTATGTTTTTATTTACAAAACGACAATTAACCAAGAAAAATTATGATATAGTTGAATTTTATGGTGGAGAATCTTGGTTAATTGCCAGACTATTGAGTAGAAGTAGAAACAAAAATAAGTTACTCGTTAGTCACTCAAATGGATTGGAAACATATTTTTATCAAACCTTAATTGAAGGTTCTCAGTACGGTTGGGTTGAAAATCCGTTGGCAAAATGGTATCAATTCAATCAAAGTGCTTGGTTCAAATATGCTTTTACCAGTGTGGATGCTATCGTAACGGTAAGTGAGAATGAACGCAATTATGCCGTTAAGCATCAATACCAGAATGAAGATAGAGTTATGGCGATAGAACCGTGCCTATTGAAAGATTATTTAGGATTAACAGTTGAATTTGAAAGAAAAAAAATTATAGGATATTGTGGTTCTTGGATCGCACGGAAGGGAACTAAAGTTATTAGTAGTGATATCCCTCGGTTGCTGGTGGATTTTCCAGACTGTGTTTTCCAATTAATTGGAGTTGGAAAATCGTTTAATAAAGAAGAATACTTTCCTCTAGAATTATGCTCTCGAATAGAAGTCATACCTTTTGTTGCCAATAAAGAAGAACTGAAAGAAATATATAAAAGTCTATCGATTCTAGTTGTCCCCTCCATATATGAGAGCTTTGGATTAGTCATGCCTGAAGCAATGGCTTGTGGTTGTGCAATTGTCGCAGCTAAAACTGGTTTTGTTGTTAGTCTCAAGAATAATCAAGAAGCGGTTGTTCTCGAACAGCCTTGTTCTCCATTTCTATATGAGGGAGTAAAACAACTTTTATTAAACGAATCATTGCGCCAGGAGATTGCCAAAAATGGATATCAACGGGTTCAATACTTACATTGGGATTGGGCAGTGAAGCAACTGGAAGCTCAGTATATAAGTTGGTTAGAAGAAGTTCGAAAGGAAAGTATTAAATGACTGAAAAAGAAATAAAAAATCAGCTAATAGCTTTACTTGGACAGCAACAAGCCTTAGCGGATGGAGTAGTAGACTATTGTACAAAATTGAAGCAGGCAATGGAAGGAGAAAATGTACAGTTAACACGGCAATGGGTGCCTTGGAAAGAACAAGGATGGTTGAGAGCGCTAACCTGGCTATGGCAAGAAAGTGAGAGTTGGTATGGACAATGGGTAATCGTTCAGTATACAGCGGCTGCTTGGTCTAAATTAGCATTACCTATCCTATTCATAGTTGTTTTACAACTTCTACGAATTCGTCAGATTAGAGTTGCTATTATGTTTCATGAAGTCCAGGGGTATCCTGGAAATAATTTAAAAGCCAAAATTAGGAGTGCGATCCAAGTTTGGACAATTCGCACTGCCATGGAAATGAGCGATCACTCAATTTTTAATATCGATCTAGAGCAATTAACCTGGCTCCCCGTTGCTTCATCTCAATGTACATTTATCCCTGTAGGTTCCAATATGCCGGAACCGGGCTTGATGACACTGAAGTCTAAGGCAGTCCCTTCTCAGAGGTATACAAAGACGGTGGTAGTATTTGGGATGACTAGTGTAGACATTACAGGAGATGAAGTTGAGGCGATCGCTGCTGCGATGTCCCAAACTGCGAAACATATTGATTCATTATGTCTGGTGACTCTAGGAAGAGGTTCAAAAGAAGCTGAACCAGAACTTAGAGAAGCTTTAAAGGATACTAACGTGGAGATTTCCGTTCTAGGGTTACTCAAGCCAGAAGAAATTACTCAAGCGCTCATGGAAGCAGATGTGATGTTATTTGTACGGGGTGAAATTTGCTCTCGTAAAACCACGGCGATCGCCGGATTAAGCTGTGGACTTCCTATTGTGGCTTATCAAGGCACAGAAACCGCTCATCCCATTCCTGAAGCAGGAGTTTTACTCGTACCTACAGGCGATCTCCAAGGTTTAGCCTCTGCATTGACACAAGTCCTTCAAAATGACAAACTATGGCTAGATCTCCATCAAAGGAGTCTCCACATTTACCAAAGCCATTTTGCTTGGGATGTAATTGCACAGCGTTTTATGGAAACCTTAAAACCATGATTTCAGAGAAAAAACGGGTATTATTAGTTTCTTCTCAACCCATTCAAAATCCAGCATCCCTACGCTTAATGGCCAAACATCCTAAATTGGATATCTTGGTCGCTTACTGCACTTTGCCGGAAGAAAAATTACATACTGATTCACTACAAAATAACCCTGAATATATTACCAAATCCGTTTTTGATATCCCCCTCCTAGAAGGTTATCCCTGGGTTTATATTCCCAATCGATCTCCTGTCCCTAATTTGGACCGTGCTTTTGGTCTAATCAACCCTGATTTGGTTAAATTAGTCCACGACTTTGATTGCTGTGTAGTTTATGGCCATAACTATGTCACGTTTTGGATGGCGATTGCTGCAGCCAAACTAGCGAAGAAAACTTTGATTCTCTCTACAGATGCCACCTATATAGAACCCATTTCTGGAGGGAACTGGAAAATTCCGATTAAGAAAAAAGTTTTACCCTTTCTCTATAATCAAATTGCTGATGCTGTGCTTGTACTTTCTACAGCCTCCAAACGATTCATTCATTCATTAGGTGTTCCTGAAGACCGAATTTTTATTACTCCCTATGTTGTCGATAATGACGTGATCGCTGAAACAGCGAGGAATTGTTCTCAGGGTACTATGCGATCACAATGGAATATTCCAGAAGATGCCACTGTAGTTGTCTTCTGTGCAAAATTTATTCCTCGAAAACGACCTCAAGACGTTATCGAAGCCTTTGCCAAGGCGAATATTTCTAATAGCTATTTACTGATGGTTGGAGATGGCCCCTTAGCAGATCACCTAAAAGCTCAAACAAAAGAGTTAGGAATTAAAGACCAAGTTTGTTTTCTGGGTTTAGTCAAATATTCCAACCTTCCCGAGGTTTATGCTTCCAGTAATATTCTTGCTTTTTCCTCAGAATATGAACCTTATGGGTTACCTGTTAATGAAGCCATGATTTGTGGTATACCCGTAGTCGTCAGCGATCGTATCGGTGCAGGTTACGATCTTGTAGAAGAAGGTAAAACTGGCTTTACCTACCCCTGTGGTGACATTGATGCCTTAACAGCTATCTTTAAACAAACTCTGACCCAACCTGACAAGCTTCGAGCTATGGGTATAGCAGCAAAAACTCGAATGGAAACCTGGTCACCTCGTGAAAATGTTGAAGGTTTAGTACAAGCCATTACAAAAGTTACCTCATTAGTCTAAATTGATTGACCCATGAAACTCCTGATTGCCTTAGTTGTTGTTAGTGTTATCTTTTATCTATCTTGTCTGGACTGGCGGCGATCAGTTAAATCCCTATTACTCCTGATTCTTCTAGAAGGTGTGTTGAGAAAATGGATTTTGCCTCAAGCGAGCGAATTGATTTATTTCCTAAAAGATATTGTATTATTCGGGGCATATTTTCAATATTATGGTCTGGCTAAAAATAAGTTACCCCAATTCAAAATTGAGTTTTTTAATATTTTCCTTCTTTTGTCATTTCTATGGTGTTTATTTCAAGTTTTTAACCCTAGTTTGGGATCTTTTGTTGTGGGGATTTGGGGACTGAAAAACTACTTTTATTATGTACCTATCATCTGGATGTTACCTAATCTATTCGAATCAGAAGCAGAATTCAAGGAGTTTCTAAAACAACAATTGATATTTGTTATCCCGGTAGGTATTTTAGGAATTATCCAATTTTTTAGTCCAGCATCTAGCCCCATAAACTCTTATGCGCCAGGATTGGAGCAATCTGGAGGAAATACTGCCCTATTTGGAGGTGGAGGGAATGTTAGGATTACAGGCGCTTTTTCCTATGTTAACACCTATATCCCTTACTTGTTATTTAACATAAGTATAGCCCTGATTTTTTTAGAAGAAAAGTTACAGCAAAAGGAGACACTCATTGTCATATCCAGTGGCATATTACTCATTTTAAACTCCTTCATGACCGGTTCTCGAACCATCATATTTGCGGTAGGATTGCTGTTGATTGGTTATTTTTCCATCAAGAGTATTGGACAGTTCAATAAAGTTTGGCGTATCCTTCAATGGACTCTACCTCCAACTCTAATTTTAGTAGGACTAACTCCTGTTATATTTGCATCAGAAGTTGAAACGGTATTCGAGCGGATATTATTAACTTCTGACTTAAGAATTCGCCTACTTTTATTTGTAATTGAACCCATTAATAACTTGCAATTTAAACACTTCGATAGTTTTGGTATTGGCTCCACTCACCAAGCAACACCTATATTGAGAAATATTTTAAATTTACCGATGGGTGAAATTATTCCCATAGGCTATGAATCGGAAATGGGGAGAATTGTATTAGAAATAGGGCCAATTGGTTTTATCCTTTGGTATGCATTAAAAATAGCAGTTATGGCTGCACTGTTTTCTTTGTACTGGAAACTGAAGCGTCCTTTTTTGCGAAATCTGGCATTGATTGCCTTTCTTATGCAAATTATTTGGTTACCGAATCAGCATGTTTTCCACATTACTTATAACGTTTACTACTGGTGGATGACTGGCTTTATCTATCTCCTACCTCATTTAGAAAAAATGGAAAATTGGCGAAAACAATATCAACAATATCAGATCGTCCATTCTTATGAACAGCTACCGTATTTCCCTGATTCATCCTACCGGTAACCCTAACTCTCGTGAAGCTGCTTTGGCTCTAGCAGAAGGTGGTTTTTTGCATGAAATTATTACCACGATCGCCTACAATCCTAGTTCTAGCATTGCTGACCTTCTCAATCGACTGCCAACAAACCTCAGAGAGAAGATCTCTCAAGAACTCAGCCGGCGTACCTGGATACCCCCAGAAGGGATTACGATGCACTGCTACCCAGGGTGGGAAATTCTTCGAGTCGCCTTAGTTCGTACAGGTTTACCCCGTCGCTTCGGTCTTAATAATCAGCAATTAACTGACTGGATTTATACTTCTATCGATCGCCAAGTTTCCCAATCTCATCTGGATGGACTCCATGCTATTTACGCCTATGAAGATGGAGCAGCTACTACATTTCAAGAAGCAAAAAAGCGAGGGATAATATGCCTATACGATCTTCCGATTCTCTTTTATCAAATGAGTCGAGATATTCAAGCACAAGAAGCTGAACGATTCCCCGACCTAGCTCCAGCCCTACAAGCTACGAAAGAGCCTGAGTGGAAACTCAGGCGTAAAGAAGAAGAAGTTGAGTTGGCCGATCGCATTTTTGTTGCCTCCTCTATCACTCGTCAATCCTTACTCAATTTTGGTGTAAAGTCAGAAAAGATCAGTGTTATTCCCTATGGTGCGCCTCTAGACTATTTCCGTCCCCAACCAAAACCTGACGATATCTTTCGTGCTCTCTATGTCGGTCGTGTTGAACCTCGAAAAGGGATTCACTATTTGTTGAAAGCTTGGAAAAATTTAAGGAGGTTGGATGCAGAGCTCTGTTTAATTGGTGTTAATGAATTTCCATCTGGATGGCTCAATAAATATCAAGATATGTTTAGATATATTCCTCCGGTTCCTCACTATACTCTCAATCAGTATTATAGCAGTGCTAGCGTCTTTATTTTTCCTTCTTTAGTTGAAGGATTTGGTTTAGTGATTCTAGAAGCTATGGCTTGTGGTATTCCCGTAATTACCACCCCGAATACAGCCGGTCCAGATATCATTACTGATGGAGTTGAAGGATTTATTATTCCTATTCGTGATAGTGACGCGTTGCAAGAAAAAATTGAATGGTGTATTGATAATCCTGTATCATTAAAAGCCATGGGAAAAGCTGCTCGTATAAAAGCTGAAAATTCAACGTGGAGTCAATATCGAAAAACACTCCAAAGTCAAGTGAGTGTTGTGTTGTCATAAATTCTTTTTTTTGCTATCATCTTAACAAGAGTGTACCCGCTCTACTTAAAAGAAATAACCATTGAATGAGGTGAAAATAAAGATGTGTGATCAATCTTGTATCGAATTCGCGAATAAAATTTTAAAGTCTGAAGATGTTCGAGGAAAATCAGTAATTGAAGTGGGTGCGTATGACATTAATGGTTCTTTAAGGTCTATGGTTGAAGCTTTAGAACCGTTGAGCTATAAAGGTGTGGATATTGCTATGGGGCCGGGAGTTGACGAGGTATCTAATGCTGAGGATTTGGTGAAGCATTACGGTGCTGAACAATTCGATCTATTGATTTGTACAGAAGTGGTTGAGCACGTACAAGACTGGCGTACGGTGATTAGCAATCTGAAAAATGTTTTGAAACCACATGGGATTTTGCTACTGACCACAAGATCAAAAGGCTTTCCTTACCATAGTGCTCCAGCGGATTACTGGCGCTATCAAATTTCAGATATGGAGATAATATTTTCTGATTTTTCTATAGAAGTTTTGGAGAAAGATCCAGATCAGCCTGGTGTTTTTATCAAGGCAAGAAAGCCAGAGAACTTCCAAGAAAAAGACTTAACAGATCACCTTCTATACTCCATTGTTAAGCATAAAAAACTGATAACTATCAATGATGAGGAAGTAAATCAGATTGATCGATATTGGAACGAGATAGAACTAGCCGTTAGGCGGAAATTGTCAATCTTATTACCTGAATCGACAAAAAGATTTGTTAAAAAGAAGATATTAAGAATTTTATAGGGGATAAGATCGTAAGTGAATCGCCAAAAAACAAAACAGTTGAAATCAGTGTTTTTGCACTTGTGGTTCCCTAACTTATTTGAATCAAAAGGTGGAATTCAGACATATTCTGCCTTCTTATTAAAGGCTCTAGAGAACTTATTCCCAGATATTAGCTATCATATTTTCCTAAAAAACGATAGGTACTATATACCCAGGTATATGGGTTCAGAGAATACTGTATTTTACTGTTCTGGGGTTTTACCAAAGAGGGTTCGCACTATAGTATTTGCTGCTCAATTACTAGGATATGGAATATGGCAAAATCCTGGATTGGCGATCGCCACCCATTGTAATTTTGCCATAGTTGCTTACTGGTTGAAAAGGTTCTTCGGGATTCCCTACTGGATTATTGCCCATGGTATAGAAGTTTGGAATATCGATCGCCCCAGCCTAAAAACCGCCCTCCAACACGCCGATCGCATTCTTGCCGTTAGTCACTATACCCGCGATCGCCTCATTCAAGACCAAAACCTTAACCCCACAACCCTTAAAGTTCTACCCAACACCTTCGACCAAGAGACGTTCCATATTACCCCAAAACCCTCCTACCTTCTAGAACGCTATAACCTCCAGCCTAATCAACCCATCATTCTCACCGTCGCTCGTCTCGATCCCAACGAACAATACAAAGGCTACGATCGCATCTTGCAGGCACTCCCCACCGTATTATCACACTGTCCCGATGCTCATTACCTCCTCGTAGGCAAAGGCGGCGATCGCGCCAGAGTCGAGCAAGTCATTCACTCTCTCGATCTGATCCATCACGTCACTCTCACTGGCTTTATTCCTGACGAAGAACTCTGCGACCACTATAATCTATGTGATGTCTTTGCCATGCCTAGTAAAGGAGAAGGATTTGGTATCGTGTATCTAGAAGCCCTAGCCTGTGGAAAACCCACCTTGGGTGGAAATCAAGATGGGGCAATTGATGCCCTGTGTCATGGCGAACTGGGAGCCTTAGTTAACCCGGATAATATAGAAGAAATTGCCCGAAACCTAACTCAAATCCTCCAGAAAACCTATCCTAATCCTCTCATGTACCAACCCGAGGTATTACGGCAAAAAGTTATAGAAATTTACGGGTTTGAACGCTTCAAACAAACACTCAACCAGCATCTATCGGAATTTTGGCAGCAAACAGGAAACACACCCAACAGAAGTTGACAATCTAATCATTGCCTTCAATGGCTTGAGCAAAAGTGAAGCCAGTAAGCTAATTATTCCGGATTATCTGAAACAGGGTGGTAAAGATGGATAGTGCCACCTTTCACAGAAATAATATGAATCTCAATAAAAATCAATCTCAGGAAGGAATTTGTTTACACATAGGTTGTGGAATCAAAGTTGTAGAAAGATGGAAAAATATAGATAGTTCTCCTAGTTTACGGTTGTCTAAATTCCCCTTTGTTGGCTCTAGTATTTGTCGTTTAATAGGCGCTCCAAATTGGCCAGAAATCGCCCAGTGTGGAGATGTTTTAAAAGGGATAAATATTCCTAACAGTAGCTGTGATTTGATTTATGCTGCTCATGTTTTTGAACACTTGAGTTATATCGACTTTTCTCAAGCATTAGATAATGTTTATAACTATTTAAAGCCTGGAGGAATTGTCCGTATTATAGTGCCAGATCTAGAAAAATATATACAAACTTACATAAAAAATCGCTCGGATAATCAACGAGAACATCAAGCAGCTTTTGAATTTATGTACCATTCCTTTATAGGACATCAGGGAAGCCGTAGTCATATTTATCAGCGAATCAAGGAAATATTCTCCAATTACAGACATCAATGGATGTGGGATATTCCCTCATTAAAAACAGCATTTGCTAATCAAGGTTTTACTCAAATTCGTCAATGCCAGTATGGAGATTGGTTAGATTCAAGATTTGCATTAGTTGAAGTAGAAGAAGTTCATGTGGGTTCAATCTGTATTGAAGCAATTAAACCAACTGGAACTATCAAGAATGATAGTTGTGCTACACTCAAGTAGGCAATCATTAAGATATAAATCAGAGTTCATTAATCAATTATGTGTGGAATTGCCGGTTGTATCGGTTATCCAGAACGTGATCGCCTAGAAACAGCGATCGCGTCAGCGATGCGGAGCATTATCGCCAAAATGCAGAATGCCCTCAAACATCGAGGTCCCGATGACCAGGGACTCTACATTTCTGGCGATCGCCAAGCCGGTTTAGCCCATACTCGTCTCTCCATTCTTGACCTTAGTCCTGCCGGCCATCAACCCATGTCTACCGATCATGGGCGCTACTGGATCACCTTCAACGGCGAAATCTACAACTTTCGTCAACTCCGAGAAACCCTGATCGCCCAAGGCGAAATCTTCCACTCCCAAACCGATACCGAAGTTATCCTCAAACTCTACCAAAAACACGGCTCCAACTGCGTCAACCACCTTCGAGGCATGTTCGCCTTCGCCATCTGGGACGACCAAGAAAAAACCGCCTTTCTCGCCCGCGATCCCCTCGGCATCAAACCCCTATACTACTGGCAATCCGGGTCAACCCTCCTCTTTGCCTCCGAACTGCGAACGCTCATCGCCTCCGGTTTACCCCCGAAAATCCTCAACCCCAAAGGACTGTATACCTATCTCATCAGTGGCTCCGTTTCTGAACCCGATACCCTAATTCAAGATATTAATGCTCTTCCTGCCGGTCATTGGCTGCAATGGAAAGCAGGGCAAACAACGCAACAACAATACTGGCAAATCCAGTTCAATCCCCAACCCATTCCCCCCACAGAAGCCAAAGAACAAGTTCGCCAAGCCCTGATTGACTCCATCAAATATCACTTTGTCAGCGACGTTCCCGTAGGTGTATTTCTCAGTGGGGGCATAGACTCCACCTCCCTCGTCGCCCTCGCTCGTCAAACCCAACTCGGTCAACTGCGAACCTACTCCATCGCCTTTGAAGAAAATCAATGGAACGAAGGCCCCATTGCTCAACGGATCGCCGAGACTTTTGAAACCGACCATACCGAGTATATCCTCACTTCAAAAGTCGCTCGGCAACTGATGAATCAGTTTATTGGGGCGATCGATCAACCCAGCATCGACGGTTTCAACACCTATTGCGTCTCCAAGATCGCCAGAGAACACGGTACAAAAGTCGCCCTATCCGGACTCGGTGGTGACGAACTCTTTGGCGGTTACAGCTCCTTTCAACAAGTCCCCAAAATGGTAGCTTGGGGAAAACGCCTCCAGTTCCTCCAACCCCTCAACCTTGGAAGACTCCTCAGTCAATGGACAAAAAATCCTAAACTGCAACGAATTAGCGACTTTCTCCAACATCCCCCCAACAGCTTCAACGCCTATCTCAGCTATCGCGGCATCTTTACCCATCCAGAAACCTTACAAATTCTCAATCACTTCTGCCCTCAGCAAGACACCTCTACTCTCAGACCCACTTTAGAAATTCCCCCTTGTCCCTCCCCAGAAGATGAAGTCAGCTTCTTAGAAATCAACCGCTATATGAGAAACCAACTTCTCCGCGATAGCGATGTCATGAGCATGGCATGGGGGTTAGAAGTTCGCGTTCCCTTCCTCGATCGCGTTATTCTAGACACCATTGACACCATTCCCCATTCCCTTAGACTCTCTCAAGGCAAACAACTCCTGATTCAAGCTGTCCCCGAACTGCCAGATTGGGTCATTAACAAACCCAAACAAGGATTTCTCTTTCCCTTCGATCGCTGGCTCAACGATCCAGAATGGAATGAACTCTTTCAGCTTAACTCCATTCCTCAACTCTCCCTTACTCCCTGGTATCGTCGCTGGAGTCTCGTTATTCTCCAGAAATGGTTATGCAATCTTGGTATTTCCCTCCCGTGAACAATCAATCTCTAAACATTCTCCATGTCATTCCCAGCGTCTCCCCTCTACGGGGCGGCCCCAGTTATGCTGTCATCAACATGGTTAAAGCCTTACGGAAACAGGGAATCAACGCCGAAATTGCCACCACCGATGATAACGGAGCAACAGGACAACCCCTAGATGTTCCTTTAGGAAAACGAACAGACTATCAAGGCGTTCCCATTTACTTTTTTCCTGCCGGAAGTTCGTCAGGTGCCAGCTTAACTCAAGATAGAGGCTTTCTCTTTTCTTGGCCCCTCACCCAATGGTTATGGAAGCATATCCAAGATTATGATTTGATTCATACCCATTATCTGTTTTCTTACGCTTCCACTTGTGCCGCTGTTATTGCCAAATACCACAAAACTCCCTATATTCGGCGCACGATTGGTCAACTCTCCCCTTGGGCTTTAGCTCAAAGTCGTGGCAAAAAACAACTCTATAGCCTTCTTATCGAACGGCACAACCTCAATCAAGCTGCCGCCATTCACTGTACCTCCGACGGAGAAGCCTTAGATGTTCGCAATTATGGCATTACCGCCCCTACCGTAACTATTTCCCTAGGAGTTGAAATCCCAGAAATCCAACCTGATGCTAAAGCTGAACTACGGAAAAAATATGATATTCCTTTAGACGCGCCGATTATTTTATTTCTCTCTCGCCTGCATTATAAAAAACGCCCGGATCTTTTAATCGAAGCCCTTCACCAAGTTAAATCTAAACATCCTAACATTTACCTTTTGCTTGCTGGTTCTGGAGATCCTGAATATATCCAAGAATTAAATCAATTACTCCATCAATTAGACTTACAAAAATGCACCCGGTTTACTGGTTTTGTTACGGGCAAAGATAAAGATTTAGTCCTTCAAGGCTCTGATATTTTTGTCCTTCCTTCCTTTTCGGAAAATTTCGGTATTGCCGTAGTCGAAGCCTTGGCTGCTGGTTTGCCCGCGATCGTTACCCCAGAAGTACAAATTGCTCCAGAGATTGAGCAAGCAAATGCTGGGTTAGTTGTCGAAGGCAATAGAGAATCTGTCGCGAGTGCAATTACTCAGTTACTGGACTCAGATAACCAGCAACTCGATCAGAAGGGTCAGACTTTAGTGAAACACTGCTATTCTTGGCCAGCCATTGCAGAAAAACTAGCTGACATTTATCTTCGTCTAATTCAGAAAAATATTAGATTATCCAATTAAGAAAAAAATGGACTACACCACTGACAAAGAGTTGGCTTGTCTAAAAGAATAAAGAGATTTTTGGGTTATGGGCGGAGAGAGACTCGAACTCTCATACCCGGAGGTGCCACATTTTGAGTGTGGTGCGTCTACCAATTTCGCCATCCGCCCTAGTATATAACTTTGTTATTATAACCTATCTTTTGATTTTGCAACACCTTTTGACTATCTTATATTTTAGGCAACTTCTCCATCTCCCCTCCTGATGCGATTCTTCTGCTGTCACTCTCTGAGTAGAAAAGTCTATTTTGACTCTAAGTCACTCTAACCCTATGGGATATGTTAGAGTTTCTTGTTATTGAATATGTGCGATTAGAGAATAAAAAAACTAGTGCTGTTGATGAAAGGACACTATGCTTATATCTTTTCAAATGCCAGGAGGCGGACTTGAACCGCCGACACGAGGATTTTCAGTCCTCTGCTCTACCGACTGAGCTATCCCGGCTTATTTTGAATCCTTTACTAAGGTAACACTAAAAGAATTTAGTTGTCAATACCCTGAAGAAAAATTTCTGAGGGAAAGGCGATCGCCTTTCCCTTCTGCCCTAAATTGGACGTAAGCGAGTTAACTTCAAATTGAACTGACCTCCAGCCGTTTCACCAAAGGCACGCACCCGTACAATATACGTCCCTGACTTAGTAATCCGGGCAAAGAGCAGGGAATTGGTACTGCCATCAGGACCATCATCATTTTCAGCAACGGTGGTACCATCATCACCCAGCAAGGTGACAATGGTATCAAACTGATCGGAATGCAGGTCAACTACTACATTATCCCCCTCATTCAAGTTGACCATGTAATCCCGTGCAAACCCTCCTTGACCAGTGGGAATATCCTTTTGCGAGAGGGTATCAGTAATTTCATTGCTCGTAAGTAATGGCTTGGGATTATAAATTTCTGATTGGGCCTGAGCTGCTGTCTGAAGACCGATCGCCATCAACAGACTGAAGACGAAACGAATACCGCTACCTGGGGTAGCTAAAGAGTTAAGCATGAAACATCAAGTCAACTGATGGATTTTCTGTGAATATCTTAAACTACGCTTTCAGGTAATCGCCAGTGTGGTCTGGCGTTCTGATTAGGTTTCAATATTACCCCGACGAGCTACCGTACACCGGGGAGCAATCCACCATGGGCCGCCTTCATTCCCTCTCAAGTCGCATTGTTCGATGGGCCCTGCACCATTAGACGCAACATAAATCCCTTGTTTTTGGTTGCCATATAACCGGCATTGTTTCAAACTCAGGTTACTTTGTTTTTTGATATGTACACCTCGGCCGCCATTTTGGAAAATATCACAGAAGGACGCACTAGCGTGACCGGCTTCAGAAACTAAAATCCCCTCGCCAGTCATTTGAGAAATTTGGCAATGTTCTAAATTTGCTTCAGCATGACGATCGCTTTTAACACCAATCGTCTGGCCATAAATCTGACAAAATTCTAGGCTAGAGCGGCTATCTTGTGTCATCCAAACTCCATATTGGGAATCTCCAGCCACTTCACATCGACGTAGGGTGGCGTTCGTATTTTTGCCTTTGATGTAAATATTAGCCAGTCCGGTTCCGTGAATAGTACACTCTTCCAGGGTCAGGTTGCCATGGGTGATAGAGATAGCGTAGGGACTATGGAGACGTTGACCCATGAAGCGACCGAGGAGATCGGCGCGGTGAATTTGTGTCCAGTTGCGGTAGTGAAAGGTTACACCCCGAATCAGGGCGCGATCGCCTTCCATTCGCACGCAAGGGGCCAATTGACTCTCGATAATAATATCTTCCTTATTTCCTTCACCCATAATTTGTAAGGGTTTGTCAATTCGTAAACTTTCAGCATAAAAACCGGCACGGACTTTAATGATCGTATAGGGAAGGGCATTTTTAATCGCTTCATTCAGAGTGCGATAGTTAGCTGGCCCCAGTTTAGCCACGACTAGGGGCGGTGCGTCCAGGAATTCGGGATCGTCTTCTGAAGGTTGAGTAATCGTGGGCAGGTTATAGGGGCTACTATTGAGGTCATTGAGCGCTTCTTGGGCTGATTGATAGCGATCGCCGATCGCCACCTGAGTCAGTTTATCCAAAACTCCCCCCAGGTTTTCACTGATAGGATTGCCCTGTAATTGGGTTTCGCGCCATAACCAACGTCCTTGACTGGGGTCGTAGAGGCGATCCGGTTCCACTCCCGTTAACAGACATAAACCGGTTACCCCTAAACTATATAAGTCACTGGCTGGATAGGTTTTACCTGTGAGCATCTGTTCCAAGGGGGCGTAGCCTTGTGTGCCAATCCCTACGGTTCCCGTTTGGGCGATCGCCGTTTGGGCCAATTGCTTAGAAATACCAAAATCAATCAGGACAAAGCCTTCCGGAGCTGATTCTAGCCCCTGTCGGAGCATCAGATTTGCCGGTTTAATATCCCGGTGTATAATCTGACGATTATGGATAAATTGCAGTACCGGTAAGAGTCCTTGGAGTAGATTCCTAATTTGAGCCTCTGTAAACGGGCCATTTTGCTGCAAACATTGGGCTAAATTCTGTCCAGGGATAAACTCTTGGACTAAATAGCGTTGGTTCTCTTCTTGGAAAAAGTCCCATAAACTGGGGATTTGGGGATGGGCATCGAGATTGGTAAGCCGTTGGGCTTCCTGTTCAAACAGGGCGATCGCCTTTTCATACAAAACTGCATTCCCTTGTACTTTCGGCAGGGAAACCAAGTGTTTAATCGCACATTTTGCCTCCCCCCGTTCCCGATCCAGACCTAAGTACGTGCGAGCGCATCCACTGGTATTCGAGATTAATTGCATCACCTGATAGCGCCCTTTCAGCAACCGCAGTGCTGACCCACAATTGAGGCAAAATTGGGTAGATAGTGGATTTTGGGGTTGGGAACACTCTGGGTTGAGACAGTAGCTCATGGATCAATTAATAATTACAATCCTTTAGATTTCCGTGGCATCAGTTATCCCTTCAAAACTTACCCCAAAAAAGGGGGAAAAGTAAGTCATAAGCCGGATTCTGTTCTCCAAGATCCCGACAGAGATCTTGGGGGGAGTTATCTATCTGGGACATTTGTTGCCAAATGCCTCAAGCGGTTCATAATCCTGGAACAGGTAAAAGACCAACCGTTGTTCCATCTGCCTTGCTCCCAACCGGGGTTTACCGAGCCAGTACCTCTCGATACTGCTGGTGCGCTCTTACCGCACCCTTGCACCCTTGCCTGTATGCTTAATGCACCATCGGCGGTATGTTTCTGTGGCACTCTCCTCACGATCGCTCGCACTGGGCGTTACCCAGCAAGTTTGGTCTTTCGGGAGTCCGGACTTTCCTCAGACCGAGTTCCCTCGATCTGCAACGCCCTCCCTTACTTTTCCCTGTTATTAGTTTATCTAAATACGGGGTTCTAATATAATGTCCCCAATTCTGAACAATGCCAGGCCTCTGCCAGTACATGACTTAACCAACTGCGTTGCGAGGCATCCAAAAAGCCATCATCTGCTAAAATTTCTTCCTTGAGATCGTCTAAGGATTGACCTTGGGAACGGGAAATATTAATGACTCCGGCGATCGCCGCTGCCACTACTTCCTCATCTACAGGCTTGTGGCGCAAGGCTATGATATCTTGGGAATGCTGTGGAATCTTGTAGTTCATCGTTATCTGAATCCGTTTTAATCAGTTGAAGAGAGCGTGAGAATGATGTAAACTTTTGTAACATTATTTTAATCACGTAATCGCGATAATAACATACTTTTTGATTTTGTCAAGATATTTTTAGTGATGCACCGATGCAAGAACTCCTTTATTTAGAAATTCCCCAACCCAATACCTCTAGCGTACTGACTTGGTTACAGCAGCAGTACGACCCCCCCATCGGCGAGAAGTTCCTGACTCCAGATGGTTTTAGACTCCATTTCCCTCAACGAGACCCTCTGTCGATATTCGTTTGGTCAGTTCAGCGCACCACATACCTCAAACTCTTCCGTTGGTCAAACACTCCCATTCCCCAAGAAGGGCGAGTGATGAATCACCTAAAAAACCAGCTTCAGAGACAATTCCCCCATGAATACCCCGAACCCCCAGAAATCGATTTATCCAAACAGTCTATTTTTGAAGCTTTAGCGCCCTACTATCCACAAACGGTGCATTATTTCCAGAAAATGCCCAGGGGAGAATATGACCTCAACCGGGTGTATTGGTGGGAAAAACGATGGCGAGAAAATGTGCGCAACCCCCAGATTCCGACTCCTGTCATTCGCCCCCTAGAAACTCCTTTATCTGAGGAGAATACCTACGATTTAATTTATATTGGCGGTGCATTGGGAGCCATTCATTCTGCACTCATGGCAGCACGAGGCTATCGGGTGTTATTGGTCGAACGTTTGCCCTATGGTCGGATGAATCGGGAATGGAATATTTCTAGGGATGAATTCGCCCAGTTAATTGAGTTAGGGTTGTTTACTCAAGAGGAATTTGAAGACTTAATTGCCCGGGAATATGTAGACGGGTTTAATAAGTTTTTTGATAGTAATAATCCGGAGAATCTGAAAGCCAAAGTTTTGCACACCCCCAAGGTCTTGAATATTGCTATGGCCTCCGATAAGCTGTTGGGCAGTTGTGGCGAGAAGTTTCTCAAAGCTGGCGGTGAAATTCGGGATGAAACTGAATTTCAATATGCAGAAGTGGCAGATAATGGAGTCAGGTTAACCTTAAAGCATTTGGGAACTGGGGAAACATCCCAAGTACAAGGTCGCCTGCTGATTGATGCCATGGGGACGGCTTCTCCCATTGCCTGGCAGTTGAATGGAAATCGGGCGTTTGATAGCGTCTGTCCCACCGTGGGCGCGATGATTGATGGGGGGTTTGAACCAGGGGTTTGGGATTCAGATTATGGGGATGTTTTGAATAGCCATGGAGATGTTTCTCGGGGAAGACAGTTGATTTGGGAGTTATTCCCTGGTGCAGGTCAGGAGTTAACGTTTTATCTGTTTCATTACCATCAAGTGCATCCGGATAATCCCGGTTCGTTGCTGGAAATGTATGAGGACTTTTTCACCATTTTGCCTGAATATCGACGCTGCGATCTGGAGAAATTAGTGTGGAAAAAGCCGACATTTGGCTATATTCCCGGTCATTTTAGTTTAGGAAATAGCGATCGCAAGGTGGCCGGCAATCGCGTATTGGCAATCGGCGATGCGGCCTCGCTCCAGTCTCCCCTGGTCTTCACCGGGTTTGGCTCTTTGGTACGCAATCTGCCCCGCTTAACTGCACTTCTGGATGTGGCGCTCAAGTACGATCGACTCACCAGCAAAGACCTAGCTGCCATTCGCGCTTATCAAGATAATACTGCTGTCACCTGGCTTTTTTCTAAGGGGATGATGGTTCCCACCCATCGCCATATTCAACCCCAGCTTATTAACTCCATGTTGAATACGTTTTTCGGGTTATTAGCCGATGAACCCCCAGAAGTAGCCGATACTTTCATTAAAGATCGCACGACTTGGCTCTTATTTAATCGATTAGCCTTAAAAGCAGCCGTCAAAAACCCTGCCTTATTGCTGTGGATCTGGGAATTAGCTGGAGCAAAGGATATGTTGCGATGGTTATCCACGTACACCAGTTTTACCACCAAAGCCTTTATTCACGCCCTATTGCGTCCCTGGTTTCCCCAGTTTAGTCAATGGTGTGCGGGGTGGATGGGCGATCGCTATCCGGGGTTATGGTTAAAGATTTTAAGTTTAAACTACAGTCTCTCCGGCAATTGGGGCCAAGCCATTCAAGACTTAGAAACAAGCAAGAGATGATAAGGATTTGATATTAAAATCCGAAAAAGAGAAAGAAAGTTCAAAGCAAAAGAAAGGATTATTTCGGATTTTTCCTCGACTCCATAGCCCAATGAATGCGTGCGCGAATGCTTGGCTCTTCTTCCTGGTGGGTAAGCTGCTGGAGGTGATGGAAGATTGGCTCGTGGAAGTTCGGATCGGCTGTTTCACTGAGAGAGCCTAACCCGACAACGGCGGCATAGCGCACGACCCATTCCGGATCTTCGGTAACTTGAAATAGGGTGTCCATAACTTGCTGTTGAGCAGCAGCCACTTCAGCAGAAGGCATTTTTTGCCATTGGATCGTACCGAGTCCCCTGGCAGCTCCACGACGGACACTCATCGAGAAGTCGTTCACAGCAGCATCGAGCAGGGTTTCTAAGGCTTGAGGATGACCAATTCCAGCCAGGGCACGAATGGCCCAAGCTCGCCCTCCATAGTTATAGTCATCGAGAAGTTCCAACAGGTCATTGACGGCTAAATCTCCGAGGGCAATTAAGCCATCAACGGCAGCAACGGCGGCTCCAGGGTTGTTGAAACTGAGAACTTGAATGAGGGTAGGGGCGGCTTCGGTGATTTGGGCGGCAGCTAACTGTTCTACAGCATCAACGAGGGTATCGGAAGAGTCGGCTTGGTCAACGGCTTCTAGAAGGCTGGATAGGGGAGACATTTCAAATTGAACGCTTCGTGCTAGGGAATAGGGAATGGGTTAGAGGAGTGAGTCCATGAGGGTCATGAGGTCGATTGCCGTTTGGCTCGGAGACTCTTGAGAATCGTTTGCTTGGAGATGATGCTCTAAGAGTCCTTTGAGGGAAATGAGTTTGAGACTATTTTCGGCTAGGGTTTGGGCGATCGCCTCAGCAGCGGGTAAATAGCCGATCGCACCTAGATCGGACAGAACTGCGCGGCGCAGTTGGAGTTTATCTCCTTGCAGGGCAGCCACCAGGCGATCGCCATATTTCCGGTCTCCCGTTAACTGATAGAGGGCACGGGCAGCTCCGTATTGTTCAATTTCTAAAGGATGATTGAGAAAGGGTTCAATGTAGGGAATGGCTGCTTTCACCCCTAAAATTCCCAGGGTTTCGATTGTGGCATTGTAGGGTTGAGCCAGATGGGGACAGCCGGGAATGGGTTGAGCTGCCTCAAGTCCACCTTCGAGCAGGTTTAACAGTTCCGGAATAGCCGCTTCAAAGTGGCCCAGATCGAGAGGTTCTCCCAGTTCTCCTAGGGCTTGGGCTGCGGTTTCTCGAACATAGAAATCTGGACAACGGAGGCACTCTACCAATGCTGGAATGACCTTCGGTTCCGCCAGTTTACCCAGGGCACGGGCGGCATTGCGTCGTAGAGCATAGCCCCCTTCTGGAGTGCGATCGCTGTCATCTTCTAAAGCCGCCACGAGGGCATCAATGGCTTCTGGTTCTTTGACTCGAAACCGTCCCAGCCACCAAGCCGCATAATATCGTTCTCCTTGGTCTCCCTGGAGTAGATTGGTAATGGCCTGGTCTACCGTCAGTTGAGGTGCGCCAGAACTTGATGAGGGGGTGTTAATCATGGCCAGGGGTAGAAACACAAGACATTTAAACACAACTGTGCCCGGAACTCTAAACAGATGTCAGCTTTCGACATTCACCTGTCTAAAGTTCCGGGCCCTATCGCTCAAGCAATAATTAGCTTAAAGCATTGATGGCATAGTCAATGTAGCCGTTAGCAGCAGTAGCACCATTTCCGGTTAAACCGTGGTTAGCTTTGATGTATTTCAGAGCTTCGATGTACCAACTGGGGGACAATTCAAAAGTCCGGTTGATTTCATCGATACCAGCAATCAGATACTCATCCATGGGGCCAGTACCATTAGCGATTAAGCAGTAAGTAATCATCCGCAGGTAGTAACCAATGTCACGGGCACACTTGTCTTTACCCCGTTGATCGGCAGCATAATTAGGGCCTTGCATTTGGGTGGTATAAGGGAATTTGTTATACACCGCTTGAGCGGCTCCGTTGATGAGCTGATCTTTCTTTTGGGTTAAGGCTTTAGCAGCAGCAATGAAATCACCAGCTTTTTGGAAACTACCAAAGGCGGCTTGGATTTCGGTGTTGCTTAGAAAGCGACCTTGGGAGTCAGCAGCAGCAACTGCTTCAGTCAGAGGGGTTTTCATGGTTGATGTATCTTCCTACGAGTTGTTTTGCAAAAGTTTCAAAAATAGAAATTTTGAAGCAGAATCAAGACCGAATGGGAGCTATGAAATTCCCAATGGTGAAATTTAGCCTACTGAACCAGCAGCTTTATCGAAGTATCCAGCAATTTCGGATACTAGGGCAGAGCAATCGCCAGGGGTGATTCCATTGCGGTCGTTAACAATAGCGATCGCAGCATCTTTCATTTTGCCTACGCCTACAGCTACGGAAGTACCAGGAGTTCCTAGAGCTTGGTAGGTTTCACGCAGACCATTGAGACAACGATCTTCGAGAACGCTGGCATCTCCAGTGAAGACAGCGTAGGTTACATAACGCAGGATGATTTCCATATCGCGCAAGCAAGCAGCCATGCGACGGCTGGTGTAAGCGTTTCCACCAGGAGCGATGAGCTGGGGTTGTTCAGCAAATAAGGAACGAGCTGCACTAGCAACAATCGTAGAAGCGTTTCCGGTAATCCGGTTAACGGCATCCATGCGTTTGTTACCATCAGCAACCATGGCGCTTAGGGCATCAAGTTGGCCATCGGTCAGGTATTCGCCTCTAGCATCAGCCTGAGAAACCACCTTTGTGAATGCATCGAACATTGACTAAATCTCCTATTTAAGTAGGTCTAGATTCTGGTTACAGAATCGGTTCAACAAGTGCAAGCTGGTCAAGCTACCCGGAAAGACTTGAACAACAGATCCAAAACCGCAATTTGGGATTCTCGCTTCCGTTTACCTGAGTTTAGGCTTCAGTCCACACTCTCAGACCTTTTTGAGTAATCTGAGAAGGTTTGGACGTTGGATGAGAAAGTCAAAAAGCACTGGAAACCTATGCTTGGGTTTTGGTTGGCCTGTTATTTTAGCCCTCCACTTAACTCTTATACAATGTTGTTGGGTCTTAATTTGTTACATATTATTAAGATTTTAATCTGGGCCATCAAACACAAAAAATTAGCACCCGATCCTTCGAGGAATGCCTGTACAATTGGGTTTCGCCCAATTCCTGGGGTCTCCATAGACAAACCTAATCGATCTGATGCTCCTGGCTGGGATTTTTATTCTTCTGAAATTGGGGGTTAATGGGGTAAATTTCGTTCTAAATCAAACAAAAATCCATGGATATACTCCTCCGTCCACTCCGGGCCATAAAACCGGGTAAACATTCCCCTGGCAGGATCTTTTTCTGCTCGATAGCGAATGTATCTCAACTGAGCCTGTTTAATTTTTAGCAAGTCTTCTTCTCTATCGATAGGTTTAGCCTCTTTCACAAAGGTCACGTAAGCAGCTAAGTAATCCTCAAATGCAGCCAATACTCGCTCTTCAACCACCTCTGTTTTTTGGGGACGAGTCCATAAAAAAGCGGGGGAGAAAAAGGGTTGTGCTTCTTCCGGAAAGTCTCCTCCCCAAGGTAGATGCGCTTGATGAGTTTTAAAGACGGGCAAAATGGGTTTAGTGTATTTTTCCTGATAGGAGGGGTCATCCCGAAATAGGGGCTGCATGTCCAGGGCAATCAGATGGCCTCCCGGTAAGGTGACTAAATCCGCCCCAAAAAACGGTAAGTCGTAGTTGAGATGGGGAAAAATGACAAAATTGAGAACCTGTAGAGCTTCTCCTCCTTGGACATGAGCGGCGCGAATTTGACGCAGTTTGTCCGTTTGAAAGGCCTTGCTGGTGGTCAGTACCTCGGATTGACGCTGCCCTTTACCCACCGTAGCTTGTTTGGATTTAAATCCTTGGGGAATGGGATAGGGTTCTAGGTCTAGGTGTTCTTCGAGATAGGCGATCGCATGATCTAAAAATGGTTGATATAAAGTACTCACCATAGGAGTTTTCTCGATTTCATACTCTTTTGTTTGGGTTGCCTATCTGCTTACTGGGCGCTTACGGCTAAAGGCTTTGGTTTTGCTTCAGAGAACAAAAACTCATACAAAAACTGCTCTGACCATTCATGGCCAAAGTAGCTACTAAATAAGCCTGATGCAGGGTCGCGATCGGCGCTATACTGATCGTAATCCCGTTGGGCGCTGCGAATTCTTTCGATTTCTGTCGGATCGGTTGCCGGTTTAGCCTTGCCGAGTAACTCCCAATAGAGATTTAAGTAATCTTTATAGGCTTCAAACACCTCAGTTTTTACCGTTTCAGTATCCGTTTTAGCAAACAAGAGATATTGGGAGAAATATTGATTAGCATCATAAAACTTCATCTCTAAATTTTGTGCTAAATCACTGTAGCGATCGCGCACTTCTTTCATCGGTTCAATATACTCTTTTAAGTAGTCCGGATTGCGAAAGAGGGGCTGAAAATCCATCACCACTAAATTTTTCTTAGATTTACCAAACGAGAGAAAATCAATTCCTAGCAGCGGTAAATCATACTCGTAACTGGGATAAATTACACTATTAAAAACCTGAGACGCTTCACCCCCATCAATATAAGTGTAGCGAATTTTTCGCAGTTCCGGGCTTTGATAACACCAACTTTGAATCGTTGCCGGATGCTTGCCACGAGTACTCACCTGACGTTCTAGACCTGGGGGAATCGGTTGACTTTGTAAATCAAACCGCTCAAATAACTCCTGTTCTAAAAAATCCATAAAAGGTTTATACATAAGATCCGGACTCATTACACAACTGTTAAACCTTAAGCGTAAAACAAATTAACCAACTCTGTCTCCCCTACGATCCACAAAGACACAATCCTTAACACTTCTGAGTGTCTCAGGAGATACCTTGCCCCTCCAAAGCGATCTATGTACCATGATCAAAGTTATCTGTCGATCATCAATTGAGTTTTGATCATGCGCCCTATCCGGCTCTTCTCTCCCATTCAAACCTTTTTCAGAATCTGGAAGGGCATTCTAGGCGTTTGTCTTGTTGCCATTATTTTATCTGGACTCTTTAGTTCTCCAGCCTTGAGTCAGATCTCCATCTTCCCTACATCAGATCCCGAACAATCACCCTCTACTCTGGGCTGGAATATCAATCAAATGTATGACTGTGGTAATATTTTATGCAGTCCAGTATACTTGGACGGCGCATTCTTGTTTGCTGTAACCTCTTTACCAGAAAATCAGCTCAGGAGTGGAGATCAATATATTCTTTCAGCAGAAGAACGATCTAAAAATATTCAAAACACCCTCTATAAAATCATTCGCTCTAAACAAGACTATAACCAACAACAGACCAAAGAAGATAGAAGCTATACTTCGTCTCCGATTAAAATAGAAGTCGGATTTTTGTTTGGTCAAACTGTTGTTTTTCTACCCGATCAAGAAGGTTTGGTTTCTCGAAAAATCGTGACCATAACTGAACTCGATGCTCGCTACTCAGAGCAACAAATCTCTGACTTGGCAGAAGCATGGAAAAGTATTATTGAGCAACAACTCAAAAAATCGATATACGAACGTCAAAAATTATCACAAAACCCCTTTCAACCGGTCAAAAAAATAGCTCAACGACTGCTGTGGATCATCTTTATCAGCATCTCTGTTTATGCCATCTATCGATTAGTGAAAGCTTGGGATCGCAAACTGCGGCGTACCCTTGAAGAACTCGACCATAGCCTCCAATTGAATTCAAAATCGGTCTCATCAGAACCGATCAACTCTGGGGCTACTGAGACCGATAGAACCGCTCAGAAATCACCGTTCTCTGAGCAATTAGAATGGATTTTAAAAGAGGATATGAAACTGCCTATCTTTTGGCAGCAAATCAATACCACCACGACCCAATTAGAATCCATGTTGTACGCATTACCTCAATTATTGCTTCAGCGCCGCACATTACTCAAACAACAACGTAACTTCCTTAACTTAATTTTGCAATTACTCTTAGCCGCACAATTTCTGATTTGGGCTTGGGGAGCAGCCGCCTTAGTCAATACCTATCCCCAAACTCGTAACTATCAACATTTCTTTGTGCAATTGAGTCTGAGTTTGCCCCTGGTATGGGTTACAATCATTATCCTCAATAAACTGGGGGATTTTTTGATTGAATGGTCTCTCAGTCGATGGGCTAGATATTCGGCACGTCAGGAATCAAGTTCTTCTTCGCGGTATGCCTTAAGATCGAATACTTATGCAACAGCTCTCACCCAACTAACCACCTTTATGTTTGTGACGATTGGTTTGCTCATGACTTTGCGGATATTAGGTTTTTCTCCGGCCATACTGGCTAGTTTTGGGGTGATTGCGGTAGCGCTGAGTTGGTTTTCGCAAAACACACTTCAAGATTTGCTCAATGGTGCGCTGATTCTCTGGAATGACCGTTATGCAGTTGGAGATGTGGTGGATATTAACGGAGTGGGTGGACTGGTAGAAAAGTTGAATTTGTATCTAACTCAGTTGCGGAATTTGGATGGAGAAGCGATTACGATTCCTAATGGCTCGGTGGGTATAGTCCGCAATATGACGAAGGATTGGTCGCGGGTCAATTTTAGTGTGGTGATTGCCTATGATGCAGATTTAAATCGGGCGATGGAATTAATTGAACAAACTGCCGCAGCGATGAGACAAGAACCGGGGTGGGATACTCTCATGACGGAGGATTTACAAATGCTGGGGGTGGATGAATTGTCTCACCAAGGGGTTTTGATCCGTGCCCTAATCCGAACTCAACCGATTAAACAATGGGATGTGGCTCGTGAGTTTCGTCGGCGACTGAAATTAGTTTTTGAACAAGAAGGAATTGGTATTGGAGTGCCTCAACACGTCTTTCGGGTTCAGAATCATTCGTCTTTGTTTTCTTTAGGGATGCAACCAAAGGAATAATTGATCGGTCTGAAATGAGAACTGATTGAAACGATCGCTCGCTCAAGCAGGAGAGGCTTTAGTCTGCTCAAGAAAGCGATCGCTCTGCTGAACCGGAGACCTTACTGATACATTACTCTCCGACTCTTTGAGCATCCTCGGTTGACATCCTCCCCTGGCTAAAGCCGAGGGGATTCCTAAACCTCACGATTTAGGTTTCTGTTTCTTTGCAGTTGCCTTCACAGATTTACTCTGCTCTGGTCTTACACTCGCTCCACAGACTGACACCGCAAGTCCTGCGGCCAAGATATTGCGACTGGCATTGATATCTCGGTCATGGTGTATTCCACACTTAGGGCATTCCCATTGCCGAACCTTCAACGGCATTTTTTCCACCACATGCCCACAATTACTACACCGTTTTGAACTCGGAAACCACCGGTCTATCTCGATATAGTTCCTGCCATACCATTGGCATTTGTACTCCAATTGTCGGGTGATCTCTCCCCAACTTGCATCAGATATCGCTTGTGCCAGCTTCCGGTTTTTGACCATATTCTTAACGGCTAAGTCCTCAACTACTACCGTTTGGTTTTCACGCACCAGTTGAGTGGTCAGCTTATGTAAATGGTCGCCTCGGGTATCGGTTATTTTCTGGTGAACTCTAGCCAGTTTTACTCTGGCCTTATATCTATTGTTAGAACCTTTCTGTTTTCTCGATAAGCTTTTTTGAAGTCTCCTTAACTTACGGTAGTGTTTCTTTAGAGGTTTAGGATTAGTCACCTTATTCCCATCACTGGTAATTAACAAGCTACTAATTCCTAAATCAATACCTATTGCTTTATCGTTGACAGGCAATGGTTTAATGGTGGGGTCATCAAATCTAATGGAAATATGCCAACGTCCTGACCGATGGAGTTTTACTGTCACCGAACTGGGCACACAGCCCGATGGAATTTGACGAGACCAGCGAATGGCTAAGGGTTCTTTACATTTAGCTAAATAAACTTGACCTTCTTTGAACTTAAAGGCCGATTTGGTAAATTCAGCGCTACCCCCAAGGTGTTTTTTCTTGAAGTTGGGATACTTAGCACATCCGGCAAAAAAGTTGGTAAATGCGCTTTGTAGATGCCTCAACCCTTGTTGCAAGGGGACACTACTCACGTCATTTAAGAAATCTAACTCTTCTCGTTTTTTCCAGGCGGTCAACAATAAAGAGGTTTCTTCATATCCTACTCTTTCTTGCCGTTCATACCAAGCCTGAGTCCTTTCGTGGAGAGCTTTATTATAGACCAGCCTTACGCAACCCAAAGTTCGCCGCAATAGCGACTCTTGCTCTGATGTTGGATAAAACCTATAGTTGAATGCTCTTTCCATAAAAGACTATTTGACTCTTGTTTACATTATAGCCCCTTCAATGTAAGACCGGCAAGTTAAAACATGCTATAACCGATTTTCCAAAACAGCAGCCACCACGCGATGATCCTCATCTTGGGAGAGGGCTTGTAGGGCTTCCTGAGCTGCTTCTGAGTCAGCAAACTGTTGTAGCGCCCAAGCGACTTTGCGACGGATGCGCCATTCGGGTGAGGCGATCGCCGGTAATAGGGTTTCTAGGGCTGCTTGTTGTTTGTGGGTATTGACTAAGCAAGCGAGTCCTTCGATGGAAGCTTCAATAACCGTAATATCTTCGCCGTCTAAGCCACACAGACAAACTTCTAATAAGGCTTCTGGATGACCGAGGTCAGCAAGAGCAGCAATGATGCTGCGACGGAGCAACCAATGGTTATCTTGATGAAAGGCGATCACCAAATGGGAGATGGCGACTTGACCGGCGTAGGAGAGAGAGTTGGCAGCTTCCGATCGCACATTGGGGTCTGGGTCTCGTTTGAGCAGTTCCAGCAGGGCAGGAAAAGAGTCGGGGGATTGTTTGCGCCCTAGTCCCATGGCAACAAAGGAACGGACGAGAAAATCGGGGTCGTTGATTTTACTCATCAGCAAGGGGACTGCATCTTCACTGCTATAGTCTTTGAGGGCGGTGACGGCTTTGAGTCGGTCTTGGGAATTGGAGCTGTTGAGGGCAGTTTGGATTTGATGCAGTTCCATGGGGGTTGGCGAGGTCTTGTGTTACGTTTCTTAAAATTTTAACCACAGACTCCAATATTTGGGAAGATGATAGGTGTTACAAAATGCCAAATTGAGTGTTAATACCCTAATTGAATCCCTATGTCTGAATCAAACTCTACTCAAGCCTCTCCTCAAGAAATTGAAGAAGTGATTCGTGAATTAGAGCAATATCGTGAACGTCTGGTCAATGATTTCTTGGGCGCTTCTCGCAAGGCTAAGTTCTCTAAAAAGCAAGCTTTAGACGATTTGGCTAATCATCAGGAAATCCTTAAAATCGATCGGGCACTTCAGGAATTGCGTGGGAATCAAAATTAATCGAATTTAGAGGGGATAAATAACGAAACTCCCCTCTTTAGTGTTTGCCCGTTTAATTGTCAGAAAGAGATCATGTTAAGTCCTGCTGTTCAAGAATTAATTACTAAAGCCCAAATTGTTAGTTTTGAGAGTTGGATCTCGGCCGAAAAGCCGGATGTGATTCAGGTGTTTGAACAGGCTAATCAAGAGCGCCAATATTTAACGGACGATCAGTTAAAGTATTTAGCCAGTCAAGCAGGGGAAAAGGGAGAATGGTTGGATATAGCCAAGGAATTGCGCGATCGCGCACCAGAGATTATCGATCGGGCTAGATCTGAGGTTTTAGAGCAGTTTCCCCAGATTACGGAACCAGGAGGGGCATTATATCCGGAAAAGCGGGCGGAAAATTGCTGGCGGGATTTTTGGCATTTTTTGCGCTGTATTCATTATGGAATCGCTGGCCAATCGCCCCAGTATACTAATCCAGAGGGATTGCACTATATGGATTTATTGTATCAGGAGTTAGCAGTTCCTTTAGATGCCATGGTGATGGGTTTGGAATCGATGAAACAAATTGGCATTGAACAGTGTGGTGGGGATAAGAAGACTGAGTTGTTGCCCTATTTCGATCATTTGATCGATCGGCTTAAAGGATTTGATGGTTATAGGAAGTAAAGGAGGAAAGGCAGTGTCCATGGATCGATTTCGGTATTTCTTTGATTGTTGTGTGGGAGAATGGGTGACAGAGCGGACCTATCACTATTTAACGGTTCAGGAGGTGGAACGATCGCACACAGAATTCGCGATCGCTCCCCTATCAACCGCAGCTAAAACCCAAGTTCTCAAAGATAATCAACGTCCAGAACTGGATAATATCGAATCTTTATGTGGGTTTCATTTAGGATTTGATACGGTCTCGGAAAAAGGGGAACGGGTTTCCCAGAAACTTAATATGCTGTTTGTTCCCCAGGAAGAGACCTCTGGAGTGTTGACAGGGGATTATTTGCGCGATCGCGCCTATGAAGAAGCCGCACCCAAGGTCGCCCAATTCCGCTTTGATCCCCAAACCTTGGAATTATTAATGACCACAAATTATACGCGTATAATTTCCGTAGATTCGATCGCCCTAATTAACCCCACTCTCAGAATTCGGCGCATTTTTAATTACCATCGCCCGGCAGAAGGACACCCCCTCGATCAATTGGCTCTTGTAGGGTTTGGAGTAGAACAAAAAAAATAGTGTCCTCCGAATAGGATAGTCAAATGACTCATATTCTGAGAAAATCAAACAGATTAGTCACATTAAGGGGCTGAAACTTTACAATTCTTCATAGTTTCCGGGCCGACCCTCAGGATATAAATGAGGAGATGGAAACCGGAAAGAAACTGGAAGAAATTGGCATAAAGTCAGAACATCAGCTTAGTCCGAGGAGTAAGCGTTTTCTGCACAGAAATGTTAAGTTTCTTAGCGTTTTTAAACGTCCTTCCCAGGAATTCACCCTTTTGTAGACCCTCTTTTGAAAGGAGATTAGAATAAATGCCTTTTGGACCCGCGTCGGAATTAGGAGTTTCTTTATACGAAGAAACCGATCCCATTGAAGTCTGGCCAGGACGATCGGATGAGGAAGTAGAAGCCGTCATTTGCGCAGTCTACCGCCAAGTCTTAGGCAATGCCTATGTCATGGAGAGCGAACGCTTGAGTATCGCTGAATCTCAATTCAAGCGGGGAGAACTCAGCGTTCGTGAATTCGTACGTCAAGTGGCAAAATCTGCCTTATATCGCACTCGTTTCTTCGAGTCTTGCCCTCGCTATCGTGCAACGGAGTTAAACTTCAAACATCTTTTAGGCCGCGCTCCTAATAGCTATGAAGAAATGAAAGCTCATAGTGATATTTTGGATCGCGAAGGTTTTGAAGCAGATATTGATTCCTACATTGATAGTGACGAATATCAAGATACATTTGGGGAAAATATTGTCCCCTATGTGCGGGGCTACAAAACCCAAACCGGTAAAAACATGGTGGGCTTTACCCATATGTTCCAACTGATGCGCGGGCCCAGCAGCAGCGACTTCAAAGGTAGCTTGGCTGGCAATCGTCCTCGGTTGAATAAACTGGTGATTCAAGGAACACCAACCGCCGTTGTTCCTCCTTCGGGTGGTGTTGGAGGTTGGTCTTTCCAAGATTCTACTTCTAGCGCTCGGACTCGTCTGGGAGTAGGCGCGACTGAAGGTGGAAAAGTTTACCGGATTGAAGTCACGGGTTATGGTTCCCCAGGAGCAGTTAATCGGGTGTCTAAATTCCGTCGCAGCAACAAAGTGTTCTTGGTTTCCTTTGATGAACTCTCTAAGACCTATCAGCAAATCCACAAACAAGGAGGTAAGATTGCCAGCATTAGTGCTGTCAATTAATCCTGTCTTTGTGTGATCGATAGGTGGCAGTAGGACAGAGACCGTTCTACTGCCGGCTTTCTATGGAGTAGCCTAGGCAACGAAAATGCTTTCGACAATGTGCAAGGGTAGTAGATAGGGACAATAGGGCGATCGCCTAAAAAACGAAAAAATAATTGGATCTTATGGGACTAGAGGGAAAAGCCTTACATGAACCAATGGTGCGCCTGCAAATTGAGGGAGGTAACTCCCCCCATCAGCGTCGCGTCCGGTCTGGGTTAACTGTGCGCCAAAGTCAATTATCTCAGGCGATACAGCGGATTCACCGTTCAGGAGGTAAAATCCTAGAGGTTCAACGGGTCACTCAAAAGCTAGAGAAGGCTGAGACCACAACTGAGCATCAGGCGATCTCACAATCTTTCGAGTCCGTGAGGACAGAAGCATCATTAAGCGACCAGACAGATCGGATTTTAGATCGCGAAGCATCCCAAAATCCTGAACCTGTGGAAGTCGAACTCGATCCTCCAATCGCTCAAACCTTTAACCCTCAAGCACGTGCAGTTGCAGAGCCGAAACCTTTCTCTCCCATTTATTATTCCTTATTTCCGCAGCGAAAAGTTGACCGGTCGAGGATACCCCCTGTGCGTCGTCAGCGCATGAAAAATTCTCTAAAGCGTAAACAGCTATACCGAACCTTATCTCCAGGAAAGCAAAGACGGCGATTTTTCCGCTGTCAACCTTTGAAAAGACGGCGGTGACGGTAAGGGTGATATTTTAAGTTGAGATTATGGATCTGAAACAATTTGTAAAACAGTCAATTGGGCGATGGAGATCGCAACGCAGTGCCCATCATTTAGCCTTCGCCCATTTTGAAAAAGTGCGATCGACCATAGACATTATGGCCCTAGACCCCCAAGATCCGGGAGTCCTAGAGGTGTGTGAATTATATAAGATCGATCCAGCCAGCATGGAATCCCCATTTAGGATGACTTGGGAAGGAGAATCGGATTGGGATGAAGATGATTGGGATAAAGAAGAGGAAGAAGAAGAAGAACAGGAACTCAAGGGATCGTGTATTTTAGTCCCCATTCCTGACCCGGAGTCTCCCCAGAATGGCCAACTCCTGCGCGATCGCGGTTATGCCGAAACCATTCCAGCGATCGGTCACTATTCTCTCAATACTGAAGGTATCTTTACCTTAATCACTGAATACGATCGGGCAGCAGCCGAAGAGCGGATTTGGTTTGCTACCCCTAATTTACGTTTTCGGGTTTCCCAAATTAAAACCCGTGATGGCCAAGGCGTAACCACTGCTTCTTTTTCTTCTGAAATCCGGTCTCTATCCTCCTAAAGCTTGAGACTGTTGCGCAAACTGTCAATTTATCCGCGATCCCCATATAGATAAAAACCACAATTTAAGATATAATTTGGGGATCGTAAAAAACTTGTTATGGTCATCAATTGCCAGGTATACCCCTAGCCAATCACAATTTCTGTCCCTGGCTAATTGTCCCCAACCCCTAGAATAGCAAACTGTTCCATGACCTCTAGTGTATCTGTATCCTCTTCTCAGGAACTGATTAGATTCGCTCATTGGTTAGCTGGAGATTTTAGCAATCATCAGCAAGCCTATAACCACCCCACATTATATGCCCATATTCATGTCTTGTGGCGACCCCTGCCCTGGGAATTTTTTCAAGGTATTGGGTTTTATTCGGAGCAAGTCTATGACTATGATCTCTGGAGTCCATACCGTCAAGGCGTACATCGGTTAGTCGATCAAGGCGATCGCATTTATATCGAAAACTATAGCTTACAAGACTCCATCCTTTATGCGGGTTCAGCACGAGAATTAAGCATTCTCCAGACCATTACCCCCCAGGTCATCCAACGGCGCTATAACTGCTCCATGGTTTTCCAATGGGATGGAACGTGCTATCGGGGATCGGTAGAACCCGGAAATCAATGTCTCATTCATCGCAAGGGACACCAAACCTACTTGGTTAGTGAAGTAGAACTGACAGAAAACACGTGGAAAAGTCTGGATCGGGGGATGGATGTCAAGACCCATGAACAGATTTGGGGGTCAACAGAGGGAGCCTTGGAATTTGAAAAGATAACCAGTTTTGCCCAAGAAGTCCCCACCGAAAATTTAGGACTGTAAACCTCTTGAAAATGATGAAGGATAAACGAGTGTAACAAAAAATAAACCTTAATCCAAAATTTGCTAAAATGGCTAAAGATACATCAAACAATCGTACCCAATATTCAGAGTCAAAAATGAAGTTAGGAATTTCTATTACCCCCACTGGAAAAGAGCTACTGAGCGAGATGGCTAAAACCACGAAACTATCCCGTTCGGAATTGGTAGAGCGGCTTTCTAGGGGGTATATCAGCATTAAAAGTGAGCTGACGAATACGATTCTAACTTTAGACTTTGAGACTAAATCAGGGGATGCCAATGGTTCAAAAAACGAGTCCAAGTTTCCGGCACTGAAAAATATTGCCGTTAGTCAAGTTTCATCAGCAGAAGCGCCTCCAACTTCAGCCGAAGTTGCCGAACTGAACCAAGCTTTGGCAGAAAAAGAGCAAAACATTGCGACCCTACAGGAAAAGCTGACCGCTTATCAGAAACACAAATCTACGGAGTCCGTACTCAAGCAAACTATTGCTGAAAAAGAATACCAGATTTCTGAATTGCAAGCTCAAGTGAAACAGCTTCAGGATCAGGAGGCTCATCAAAGCAGGAGTGAAGAGGAAAATCAAGAAGCGATCGCCGCTTGGCAGCAAAAAATAACTGAACAAGGACAAACGATTGCGCAGTTACAAGCTCAAGTTAACCAACTTCAGCAAACCCATGATGTCCTGAAAAATACTACGGTTCCCAAAGAGCATTACGAAGCGATTCAAGCCCAGTTATTAGAAGCTCAACAACAGCAAGACCATCAGAGTCAGAATCAGTCTATCTCCGACCAAGAGTATGAAGCTCTAGAATATAAACTGCAACAACAGTACCAGATTGTGGAGAGTCTACAGGCACAATTACAAAGTGTGAAAACGCCCCATGCAAAGGAAAGTCAATTGCGATCGCAATTGCATCTCCAGCAGGAAACGATCCAATCCTTAGAGGAAAAAGTACATCGCTTGCAACAAGTTTCGGCGATCGGTGAATATCACCTAAACCGGTGGCGCACTCATAGCTTTTAAGCCAGTAGGGGCGAAAAATTTTTCGCCCCTATTCTGCTAAATGATCGCTTGATATTTCTTGTCCATCTCTTCCAACTGGGTTGGAAGGACACACCGGCGTTCTGAGGCATAACTCATTAAATTGACCCCATTGAGCATTTTCACGGTACTCACACGCACGCGGAAATTATCCGTAATAAACCAAGCCCTTTCTTGTCCTTGATTGCGCTCATACTCCGTCTCAATGGTTAATACCCCATCCGTCGCAAAATGGTATCGTCCAATCACCGGGATACCCTCAACATACCCTCGATTTCGCAAAAAATAGCCTTGGCGAGGATTATCTGAATTAGGAATATCCACCAAAACCGCAGCATAATTGGGATTAGGTTCTTGGTCAGTATCTAAGTTGTCTTGCCACATAAAACTTGCTCCCCCAGACGCTGTAGCCGGATCGGTCTTATTGATCTCACAAAGCTCTACCACTTTGGGATCATTGGGGCCAAAAACTTGGACAATGAGATTAGAAAGTCCAGACTCATTAATCGTAGAGTCAAAATGATGGACAGTGCGCTCCGAATACCAAACTCCTTCACTTTTGCGAAAGAAGTCCATCATCGTCATAGGATGCTGAAGTAACATGAATAGTCAAACCTTCTGTTGTCAGATCAATCGGCAGATGTGGTTTTTAATTAAGAAAAGTTAACAAAACTCTAAGTCATGTGCCCTAAAATTTTAGGATAAATCAAATTGGTTCATATTCGTTCATTCAACATGGTGTATACAGAAAATGGCGATCGCACTCCAGAGCAACTTGGACTGCATCCCGGAGCAGATCGACCTGGAATAGACGCTATGCAAATGGATTTATCCGGCATAGACTTAAATCAAGCTAATTTAGCCACCGCTAACTTGATTGGCACAAACCTGAGCAGAGCTTCCTTGAATGGAGTCAACCTAGAAGGGGCAGATCTACGAGGGGCAGATCTACGAGGAGCCAACTTACAGGGGGCGAACCTCAAAGGAGCATACTTAAATCGATCCCAACTGCAAAGTGCCAATTTAACCGCCGCAGTTTTAGAAGAGACTAGGCTAAAACTGTCTCTCTACAACAGTGAAACCCTTTGGCCAGAAGGTTTCGACTATCGGAAATCAGGAGCAGTCGGACCAAAAGCAAGTTTAGCTGGAGTATTTCTAAATACCGCTAATCTTCGAGGAGCCGATCTACAGGGTGCTAATTTGCGCGGTGCTTATCTGAGTGGAACAGACCTAACCGAAGCCAATTTAGAAGATGCAGCCTTGAGTGGAGCCAATTTACAAAAAGCCTTTTTAACCGGCGCTAATTTGCGTAACGCTCGCTTGAATAATACAGAATTGCAAGGGGTAGACTTTCGCTGCGCCGATCTCACGGGAGCCAGTTTTGACCAAGTACAGAATATTGCCGGAGCCGACTTTAGTCAGGTCAAAGGTTTAACCGAACAAGCTCAGAGCCTTCTGCGTGGACGACAAGCTCAAGAATTAGGTACTTGGAACCCTTTTACACGCCGTAGTACGGCTGAGAGTTTAGGCATTACATTTGGATGAATGGGGCATGTAGAGGTGGACGGCTGTTCGCCCCTACAGGTTTTTCCAGCACATGAGCGCAGAGTGCTATACCAGTAGTCCCTGAGTGCCCATTGCCCACGCCCTATTCCCTTGATAATGAATGATTCTTTATGATTCGTTATTTTCCTCCTGACTCTCCTTGCCCGACTTAATCAGTTTTACGATCGCCAAATCATTAAACTCCTCAGCGAGAGTCAAAACTTTTTCGGCAAACACCTTGTATGTAGGATGCCGTTCCATTAAATGCTTTGCTTTTCGTTCCACTACTTCAATATCACCAATCCTTGCTGCTTTCAAGATCCCTTGTAACTCCTCTGAAGTAGGAAAGATCATTTCCTCATCTTCAGATTTTTTTCGCTCTGTTGTCCCTTGATACACCCACTCCAGTTGCAAATGATGCTGTAGTTGTTCCAACAACTGGGGTAATTGAATCGGTTGGGGTAGAAAATCATTACTGCCGAGTTTCATTGCGCGATCGCGATTTTGCTCATATACATTAGCTGAAGTAGCAATCACGATCATCTCTTGAAACTCGGGGTTTTGTCGCAACTGGGAAATGACCGCCCATCCATCTAGAATCGGCATCATTAAGTCAACAATCATCACATCAGGATGTAGCTCACGGGCTTTTCTCAGAGCTGTTTCACCCTGTTGAGCTGCAAAGATCTTAAAGCCCAAAGGTTCGAGCAATTTCGTAAAAATATCCAGATTATCCAAGTGATCGTCAACAACCAAAATACTCACGGGTTGGTGATTAGAATAGCCAGTAATGTGGTCAGCCGAGGTTTTTGGCGTGAGTACAGTTCCTTCTCCTTCTCCTAAAAGCAGATCTAGGTCAAAGCAGAATGTACTTCCTTCCCCATATACCGATACGACTTGCAATTGAGACCCCATCATCTCTACTAATTGTTGAGAAATAGCCAATCCTAGTCCGGTTCCTTTTGCCTTTCGTTTCGCTTCTCCAACTTGCTCAAAGGGTTGGAAAATCTTTTCCATTTGTTCAGGGGTCATTCCTGCACCCGT
This sequence comes from Roseofilum reptotaenium CS-1145, assembly GCF_028330985.1. Lineage (NCBI taxonomy): Bacteria > Bacillati > Cyanobacteriota > Cyanophyceae > Desertifilales > Desertifilaceae > Roseofilum > Roseofilum reptotaenium. The sequence goes on from NZ_JAQMUE010000079.1 coordinate 79,622, forward strand.
ATCGATTACTTCAAAGCGGATAGTTGCTGTTGACTCAGATTGAGCGTTATTTTGAGTGTGGCTTTCTGCTTGCTTTTGGACGGACAGGGTAACAGAGCCGCGATCGGTAAACTTAATGGCATTATTGAGCAGATTGAGCAAAACTTGGCGCAATCGCTTTTCATCAACCACAACTTCTTCTGGGAGATCGTTGGAGAAATTCCATTTAAACGGTAAATTCTTTTCTGTGGCTTTGATCTGGCAAATTTCGGTAACCCCAAAGAGTAGGGTGGAAAAATGAATCGGTTCGGGGAATAAGTCGAGTTTTCGAGCCTCAATTTTGGAAAGGTCAAGAATATCATTAATTAATTTCAGTAAGTGTTCTCCACTTTGTTGAATAACAGAGACACTTTTTTTATCGAAGGAGTGGACAGTCGCAGAGCGCTTGAGAATTTGGGCATACCCCAAGATGCCATTGAGGGGAGTTCGCAACTCGTGACTCATGTTGGCGAGGAATTCACTTTTGGCTTGATTGGCAACATCGGCCGCTTCTTTAGCCTGTACTAATTGTTGAGTGCGCTTCTCTACTTTAGCTTCTAGGTTTTTCGAGTAGTCGGAGAGATGTTGGTTGGCAATGAAGAGCTGTTGATTAGCGATCGCCAGTTTTTGCTGCTTATAAGTATTCGTCGTTATGATTGAACTGAGTACAAAAGCGGCCAGGGGAGGCATCACCGGAATCAGGATGCCGACCAAGAAGGCCCCATAGGCTCCCACCAACAACCCTGCACTCCACAGAATGACACTCCACAAGACATTCCCTCCAGGAAGAGTCCGGTTTTTCTGCTCACCCCAAACGATCACCAACCAGAGTCCCGCACTTCCCAACGAGGCCCAAAGTCCGATCCAAAGTGCTTGCATACTCCCTGTCCATCCCTTAATCGAGGGACGACCCTCTAAGGCGCTGCGAATGATTTGACTGATAATATTGGCATGAACCACCACGCCTGGAGTCAGTTCTTTGGTTTCTAACCAACTGGTACTATAGGGCGTAGCAAAGAAATCATTGGTACTTGGAGCGGTTGATCCAATGAGAACAATGCGATCGTGCATTAAGTCAGGTGCCATCTGACCTTGGACCACATCCCGCAAGGTGATCGTCGGAAACATGGTCGTTGGTCCTCGCCAATTGAGTAAAATCTGATAGCCACCGAGGGCTTTTTTGGAATAGCCGGCCTCTCGATTTTGCAGGGGAGTAAAGGTGGTAAAACCCAGTTGGAATTTGAGCTGTTCTGGATTAAGCATATTTAAGGTAATGTCCCGTTGCTCCAGATATTGGATCGCAATATTGGCAGCCAACCCATCTTTAATTGCCCCTTCTTCTTGGTTATCAGTTGTAGAGAGTAACGCACGGCGGATGTTTCCATCTCCATCCAACATCAGATCGGCAAGGGCAACTCGATCTAGGGCTTGTAAAATTGGAGGGGGTTCGACGCGATCTCCAATAATTTTTTCCACTCCGATGAGGTTGGGAGTGCTACCAAAAACCTCTTTGAGTTCCGCATGTCCTGGTTCTTCGGGAATATTGCGATAGATATCCAACCCAATCATCGCCGGTTCCTGGGAGCTAATTTGTTGGATGGCTTGGGCTAACAGGCGATCGGGAATCGGCCAGTTGCCCGCAAATTTAATATCTTCTTCATCAATGGTGACAATAATAATAGTCTCCTCCATAGATTCCTGCGGCCGCAAGCGAAAAAACAGATCCCGTATGCCCCATTCCAACAGATTGAACATGCCTAAGAGATTAATCGCGATCGCACTCGCCGATACACTAGAAGCAATGATGATCAGGCAAAGGTAAGGTCTGATTGATGCTTGGAATCTTGGCAACATAGTTCAATTCATTATTAATTAAGCAAAGGTTACCTGACCCTCACTGATTTTTTGGACAGTGCTTCCTTTAGTCGGCACTTTCCTCTGAGGATTTCTCCTTTGATTGCCAACTAATGCGCTTTTTTCTTGCTGCTGTAAATATTTAATTGTGGTGTTATAGACAAGAAAATATTTCTCAAACTGTCGCTTGAGTCTTGCTCTTTATTCAGGGTTTAGGAGCATTCAGATCTGGCGTAATCTTCTTACTGTAACTCCTGAATCTGGGCATTTAGATTTAGTAAGCTGTTGGAATCAGAGAGGCTTTAGTTAGTTTGGATAAGTTTACTGAGTCTAACAACTCTGTCCATTCTGCCACCAATTCAGGATTCGTGGGATCAACCACTTGTAAAGCTGCGAGGATAGCAGCACAGTCATACCAGACTCCATTCTCTGCGAGGATTGAGGACTGCTGTAAACGGGTTTTGCCTTCGAGCGATCGCGCCAACTGAGAACTTGGAGCAATTCTTTTCACCAAACCATCAACAAACGGAGTGTTGGGAGATAATCCTGGCTCCAACTTAAGGGCAAAATACCACTGATAGAGTTTACCCACTTCCAATCCAGGTGCATCTTCAGGAAGTTGAATGGCAAGAATTCCACCTTTTCCAGAGACCGGAATTGACGTAGTGTACAGAAGAGTTTTGTCCTCATCTTTGAGAGAAAAGATTCCTTCTCCTCCTGGGGACTCAGGCACATAAACCAAAATCATAGGATGGCTTGATAGAGTCGTACCGTAGAAATTCTCGGGTAACACGGCCACCATAGCTGATTGCTCAAGATAGTTCTGCTCACTGCGAGCTGCGCCCCCTGCTGCTTGACTGGGAGAACTATTATCTGAAGGAGGAATAAAACTACCTCTTGATGCACCCCCTGCTGCCTGGCTTGGAGCGCTATTATCTGAAGGAGGAGTAAAGCTCTGGCGAGATGCTCCTCCCGTGGATTGACTGGGTGCGCTATTGTCTGAAGGAGGTAAGAAACTACTCCTTGATGCTCCTCCCGTGGATTGACTGGGTGCGCTATTGTCTGAAGGAGGTAAAAAACTACTCCTCGATGCTCCTCCTGTGGATTGACTGGGCGCGCTATTGTCTGAAGGAGGTAAGAAATGGCTCCTTGATGCTCCTCCGGTTGATTGATTGGGTGCGCTATTGTCTGAAGGAGGTAGAAAACTGCTCCTCGATGCTCCTCCTGTGGATTGACTGGGCGCACTATTATCTGAAGGAGGGATAAACATAGCAGCTTGAACCGTTTCTATTTCTATCGAGAGCGTCACGATCGTCACTAGAGACAAGCTTGCTGCTTGTATAGCGTGTTTCTTAAGTTTCATAGGTTTGGCCTCACGGATTTTGGATGATAGGGATAAGTTAAGTTGAGCAGACTTGAGAAATAAGAAATAAATTTTGATCGGAGATAGTTATAATCTAACGTTAACTTAAAGTTCCGTGGTGCTTCAACTTAGAGTGCCCTTACCGTTTCTTAGGGTTTCATTGTTGCAGTGCTGCGATGCTGCGATCGGGATCTTGGATTGAGCCTCTTTTACCCAACCCAATCGTTTTAGCATTTTTAGCTATTTTATATAAAAGTATTTTAGTATACAAAGCTTACCTTCCGCAACCTCATTTTAAAACAATTGCAGAGAGGATACAAGGCGATCGCCAATTATTTCTGATTGTTTTGATTCTCTTTCAACTTCCCACTCCCGACTTCCCCAATCTAGAAACTTCCCTGACTTGAGGCTCTAACTCCTGTAAAGAAAGTCAGAGCCAAGTAGTCAGCAGGGCTTTTTGTCCGAATCGGGAAAAGGTGCAGGTGAAGCGGTGACTCAAGAATTTCATTTGTCCGTCACGCCAGTGGGTTATGTCAGGGAAAGTGCCAGTGGGAATCTCCCCTTGCGTAAAACTTACTTAGTGCGAACCGAATTAGTCGCTCCTGGAGTTCCTCTAGCGGAAGAACAGGTGGAATGGCCGATCGCCGATTGGCTAGAATTAACAGAATATCTGATCGGCGATCCTCTATTTCCGACTCCCCTTTCCTCCGAATCTGTAGATTTAGTCAGTTTTGGCAAAAGCTTGTATAGCTCCCTCTTTCAAGGAATGATCGCCCAAAGTTGGCATACTGCCCAAGGAATTGCCCATAACCGCACCGAACCCCTACGGTTGCGCTTACACTTGAAAGATCCCCTAGTCGCCCAACTTCCTTGGGAGATTCTTCATGCTGGAGATCGCCCTCTCACCACAAATACGGAAATTCTCTTTTCTCGCTACCATCTCAATCCCAGAGTCCGACCTTTAAACTCCGATCCAATTGTAGAACCGTTGAACATCTTGATGGTGCTTTCAGCGCCCAGCGATCAACAAGGATTAGCTCTCGATCAAGAAATGTATCGCTTACAAGGGGAACTGCAAAATCACGAAAGCAGAGGTTTAGATGTCCATCTGGATATTCTCACCTTTCCCGATCGCGAACAATTAACCCGAACCCTAGAACAAGGACAATATCACATTTTCCATTATTCCGGTCACAGTCAAGCCAATGCCTTGGGAGGCGAAATCTATCTCAAAAATCGACACACGGGCTTAACTGAACAACTTCATGGAGAAGATTTAGCCGGTTTATTAGTCAATAATGGGATTTTAATGGCCCTGTTTAATTCCTGTTCCAGTGCCGGAACCGGAGATACCAGTTTAGCCGAAAGTTTGCTCAAACGAGGGATTCCTAGTGTTTTGGCAATGGGCGATCGCATCCCCGATCAAGTAGCCATCACCTTTAGTCAATTATTCTATCGCAACCTGAAGCGAGAATATGCCATTGATTTAAGCTTAAATCGGACTCGTCAAGGTCTGATTGCTGCCTATGGTTCCGATGCTCTCTATTTTGCCTTGCCCATTCTCTATTTACAACCTGGATTTGAGCAATTTTTGCCTCCAGAGAAGCGCCCCCATTCTGTCTCTCGTCCTGTGCCTGCTGTTGCGTCTCCACAAGTTCCTCAGCTTTCTATCAAGAAGGATAAAACCTACTATCAGCAACGGATTCAAGAAAATGCCCAGGATGTAGAAGCCTACGATCGCTTAGGAGTCATTTTTTATCAAGAAGGTCAAATTGAAGATGCTATTTCTGCCCATCAGATGGCTTTATTAACTGATGCCCATTATACCGACGCTTATTACCATTTAGGCTGTATTTTATATGAACAAGGCCGAGTCCAAGAAGCCATTGATCTCTATCGTCAATTGCTCGATCTCGATCCAGAACATCCCCAAGGGAATATCGCCTTGAATCAAGCTTTGGCGCACACTCAAGCGATTTCCTCTTTACCTGTAGAGAGACGCGAAGACAAGGCATTACCGGACAAGAGGCGATCGCCTAAGCGATGGGTGAAACTCTCGTCTTTTCCCTTAGATCTTAGGCGTTTTGGGATGATAGGGACGAGTCTTTTGGGGGGAGTTGTTCTATTAATATTTAGTATTTCCCAGGGATATATTACGTTTGTCAATCCTTGGGAAGATTCTGTTGTCGTGCGTCCTTCTCCTCTGCCTACAGATCAGCCCAATACAGAAAATGCCAATCAGAATTTGGTCATTCAGGCGATCGCTGAGTTTAATCAAGGTAATGTGGAGCAAGGAATTATCCATGTAGAAGATTTGCTTGACAGTGGAGTTATTTCCTATGCAAAGCAAGCCTTAGAAACCGCTCCCCGTGAGTTGAACAATGAGCCAGAGTTGAGTTATATTTGGGGACGCTTAGTTTGGCAAGCTCTACAACAGGGAAATCGCAATTATAGTGTGGATGATGCCATCCGCTATTGGGGAATTCCGATAAAAAAAGGGTTTCAACAAGCAAAATATTACAATGCTTTAGGATTTGCTTATTATTCCTACAAGGATTTAGATCAAGCCAAGAAGAATTTTGAGCTGGCAACTCAGCATACTGAGAGTGAGACTTCCCCAGAATTATTAACGGCTTATGCTGGATTAGCCTTAGTTTTTGCCCAGGAAAATCAAGAGCAAAAAGCCTTTGAATTTTATGAGGCTGTAATGGATCGCGCTCCCTTGGCGTTTCAACCTCTATCTCTAGGAAAAGACGATTGGTTATGGACCAATGAGGCAATCGCTCAATGGAGTTTTTTAGGCGATCGTTTACCTAGAGTTGCAGAGAAAAACAATTAGGGAAGGCAATAGGCAATAGGCAACAGGTAATAGAGAAAACCGAGTTTTCTCGACTGTCTACTTCCTACTTTTTGAGAAAGTGACAGAAGAAGTCTAATTATTAGACCTCTTGCATACAGTACTTTGTGCTGTTACGGAGTACACTATTGAATCCCCAAAGCCATGTACCACAATCCTATTCCCTATTCCCTATTCCCTATTCTCTAACGTCTACCAGAAGTCTACTAATGAATACTAATACTCAATTCCGGGTTGTGCTTTGACTCCTTGCTCGCGGAAAGGATGTTTAAGTAACTTCATTTCAGTAACCAAATCTGCCGCTTCAATTAGGGCTTCTGGCGCACCTCTGCCCGTGAGGATGACGTGGGAATCTTGGGGTTTTGTGCTTAAACCGGCAATAATGTCTTCAACCTGCAAATATCCCAATTTAAGCGCCACATTAATTTCATCGAGTAATACGAGGCGAAATTCCGGGTTTTGCAAATAGGCTAATCCCTGTTGCCAAGCTTCTGTGGCTTTGGCGATGTCGCGATCGCGATCTTGAGTATCCCAAGTAAAGCCTTCTCCCATAGCCTTAAATTCCAGTTGTTGGGGAACCCAAGGTTGTAAAACGGCTTTCTCTGCTGGTTCCCATGCGCCTTTGATAAATTGCACGATCGCCACTTTATAGCCCTGACCGAGCGATCGCAATACTATCCCTAACGCGGCTGTAGTTTTGCCTTTCCCATTTCCCGTATGGACAATAATCAAACCCTTTTCCTTATCGGCTTTGCTAACGCGCTCTTTTTGCACCTCTTGGCGACGTTTCATTTTTTTCTGGTGTTGCTCGGCGCTCAGAGATGAAGATTGGGTATGCATAGCAGAAACACGGTTAACATTCTGTTTACAGTTTATCAGGGAGTGGGGAGTCGGCAGACATGATAAAAACCTGCTCTCCATGGGGTATATCCGTAATTAACCCGTTTGATTAATTCTTCTTACTGCACTGACCTTCCCGAAATCCCAGGATTTTGTAACAATATAGATAACGACGATCGCCGTCGTCCCTCACCTCCCATACAGGACAGAAAACTATGGTAGCACTGACCGATCGCCCTCAAAAAAGACTAACAATAGAAACCGCTTCGATCGCCGAAAATACAACAACGATCCGCTCCCTCGACTGGGATCGCGATCGCTTTGACATCGAGTTCGGACTACAAAATGGCACCACCTACAACTCCTTCATTATCCAAGGTGAAAAAACCGCTCTGGTCGATACGTCCCATCGTAAATTTGAGCAACTCTATCTCGACACCCTCAAAGGACAAATCGACCCCGCCACCATTGACTACATTATTATCAGTCATACAGAACCCGATCATAGTGCCTTGGTCAAAGATGTCCTCGAACTCGCGCCTCATGCAGTCGTGGTTGGGGCTAAAATTGCCGTTCAATTTCTCCAAAACCTAATTCATAAACCCTTTGAAAGCCAATTGGTGAAAAATGGCGATACCCTAGATTTGGGTCAAGGCCATATTTTAGAATTCGTTAGCGCTCCGAATCTCCATTGGCCCGATACCATCTTTACCTACGACCATAAAACTTCTGTTCTGTATACCTGCGATGCCTTCGGAATGCACTATTGCTCCGATCGCACCTATGATGAAAACTTAAGCGATATCGAAGCAGACTTTCGCTTTTACTATGAATGCTTAATGGCTCCCAATGCCCGCTCTGTTGTTAACGCCATGAAACGGATGGCCAAACTCCAAGAGATTAACCTGATTGCCACCGGCCATGGCCCCCTATTGTGGCATAACTTAGAGGAACTCACGGGCCGTTACGATCGCTGGAGTAAGGAGAAAACCAAAGCTGAAAAAACCGTTGCCGTTTTCTATACTTCAGATTATGGCTATAGCGATCGCCTCTCGCAAGCAATTTCCCACGGAATCACCAAAACCGGGATCGCTGTAGAAATGATGGACTTGCGAGCGTCCGATCCCCAGGAAGTCCGGGAACTGGTGGAAATGGCATCAGCCCTCGTCATTGGAGCGACTCCCCAGTCCGGAGATGTCGGCAAAGAAGCAGAAGCGGCCTTGAGTACCATTTTAGTCGCTGCCAACGATAAACAGGCGATCGGTCTGTTTGAGTCTGGTGGAGGGGACGATCTCTCCATATATCCCCTGCGGAACCAATTCCAAGAACTGGGACTTAAAGAAGCCTTTCCCGCTATTTTGATCAAAGAAGCTCCCACAGAAGCCACCTATCAAGTCTGTGAAGAAGCGGGAACCGATATGGGGCAACTTTTGGGACTCAAAGATGCCATTAAACAGATGAAGTCCCTGGATAATGATCTAGACCGAGCCTTGGGTCGCTTAAGTGGCGGACTTTATATCATTACCGCCCAAAAAGGTGAACTCAAAAGCGCTATGCTCGCGTCTTGGGTCACTCAAGCAAGTTTTAAGCCCCTAGGGATTACCATTGCTGTAGCCAAAGATCGGGCGATCGAATCCCTGATGCATGTAGGCGATACTTTTGTTCTCAATATCCTCAGTGAAGATAACTATCAAGGCTTAATGCGCCACTTCCTCAAGCGCTTTGGCCCTGGTGCAGACCGCTTTGAAGGGGTAAAAACCCAAACAGCCGCCAATGGCAGCCCCATTTTGACAGATGCTCTTGCTTATCTGGAATGTGAAGTGGCTAGTCGGATGGAGCTTTCCGATCATTGGTTAGTCTATTCCACCATTGATACTGGACGAGTGAGTAATGTAGATGCTCTAACCGCTGTTCACCATCGAAAGGTGGGCAACCATTATTAAAGAGGGAGGCAATGGGCAACAGGCAATAGGGAAAACCAGGTTTTCCCTTTGTCCTTGAGAATTATAATTCAGAACAATCCTGTAGGGGTTAACAGCACTTAACCCCCACGGAACCTCCCAGCAATTTTAGACCCTTTGGGTGAATACACTAGCCAGATGCTTGAGAATTTGCAGCACGGGATATAAACCATTCTGGCGGTTACGAAGATTGAACTCATCTGAGAGATCATAAATAAACCCGTTCACATCAGGTATAAGTTTCACAAAGGTAAAATTAGCTCCATTGGTGAGGAGTCCATAGGTGGCAGATGTGGCTGCATGAGGACTAGCAAGGAGATAAGAAAGTAGTTGAGATCTGCCGACTTCTAGGGAAAAAGCCGCTTGCTTAGACTCGATCGCCAATACCCAAAACTTCTCACCCAAAACCAATACATCTAAGTTGCCCGTAACTTTCAATTCTCCATCTTGGTCAGTGATTTCTGTAGAGACTTCCGAGCGAATGCGGAAGGGAGGTAAAAAGAAACCTGCCATATCGAACAGAGGAGAAAGAACGACCATTTTTACCGTGTTTTCCAGCAGTGGAGGATAGCGCAGGAGATAAGTATAGCTGGTTTTAATGCGATCGCAGCGATCTTTCTCTGTATCGGTCAACTCAGGTAGCGCTGTGTGCCATTCTGAGAAAGCATCAGGGTCATCGGTCAAGTGCAGTTGAAAACGATCTTCGAGTTCACTTAGGGAAACGGTTCTAGCAGTCAGCGTTGGCATGGAGGGCAAGTGTGGAGATCGGATTAATTTGAGTGTATGCTTTCAGTGTAACCCTTAAAGGCAAGATACATAAGCCGAGATAAATAGGCCTTGCTAAGTTTTACGGAATCGCTATACTATGAGCTGAATCCAATTCGCACGATAGCTCAATTAAACCATCACTCATTAATTAACCCAAAACTAAGGTGGAAATCTCTATTTCTAATCAACAAAACATTACTCTAGCTCCAGATGTCCTAGTTCAGGAACTCTCTGGAGAATCAGTATTACTAAACCTAAACAGTGAGGAATACTTCGGCTTGGATGAGGTGGGTTCACGGATGTTATCCCTGTTGACGGATTCTACTTCAATTCAAGAAGCGAGCGATCGCCTATTGGAAGAGTATGAGGTAGAGCCGGAAAAACTACACCAAGATTTAATTGAACTGATTGAAAATATGGTCGATCATGACCTGGTTACTGTGAGTCCAGCGTAAAAGTGGCTTCAGGGATCGGGGGCGATCGCCAATTTCTTTTCAATGTGTCATAAGAAGAATTCCGGAAAATCCTTCAGTTGTGCTATAGTACACTCTGGAAAAATCAAGGCAGATCGGTTTACAGTTCAGGCATAGGTGGAGTATAATCAGCTCATTTTAAGTGGCCAGACTGATTTAAAAATCAGCTAATTACTCCATCTAAACACCATATAGAGGTGAAGAGAGTGAGCGGAATCGTAGGAATCGTCAATGCCGATCAGTCTCCCGTTGACCGGGAGCAATTGGCACAGATGACAGGATATATGACCTTCCGGGGGCCGGATGTCCAGAGAATCTGGGCAGAGGGTTCTGTCGGTTTTGGGCATACCCTGCTGAGGACAACTGACGAATCTGCGAATGAAACCCAGCCTCTAACAGTGGATCAGCGGGTATGGATTGTAGCGGATGCACGGGTGGATGGTCGCAGAGAGTTGATCCGAAGTCTTCAAGACCGAGGAGAATCGGTTAACTTAGATACTCCCGATCCCAATCTAATCCTCCATGCCTATCAGATTTGGGGTATAGATTGTTTGGATCGCCTGACTGGGGATTTTGCCTTCGCTATCTGGGATAGCCGAGAACAGCGTTTGTTTTGCGCCAGAGATCATTTTGGGGTAAAACCGTTTTTCTACGCTCATTTGGGCAAAGAATTTGTGTTTAGCAATACGCTCAATTGTGTGAGACTGTATCCGTCTGTATCGGAAAAGCTTAATGATTTGGCGATCGCCGATTTTCTCCTATCTGGGTACAACCAAGAAATCGATACCAGCGCCTTTGCGGATATCCAACGGCTACCTGCCGCTCATCGGTTAATCTGGACTCCAGAGAACTTTAAAGTTGAGAGATACTGGACATTGCCAACCGATGGCTATATCCGGTATAAACGAGACGAAGAGTATGTAGAGCAGTTTTTGGACTTAATGCGGTTGGCAGTTGGCGATCGACTGAGAACCAATAAAGTTGCAGTTTATATGAGTGGAGGATTAGATTCTACCAGTGCAGTGGCGATCGCCAAAGAACTCCTCTCTCAAACTTACCCCTCCTACGACCTCAGAGCATACACCACCGTCTTCGATCGTCTCCTCCCCGACGAAGAGCGCTACTACTCCGGTTTAGTTGCCGAACATCTGGATATTCCCATCCACTACCAAGTCGCTGATGACCTAGAGTTGTGTAAAGGATGGGAAGATATAGAAGGATGTGCGCCAGAACCGACCTTAATTCCTTTAGTAAAAAGCAATAAAGAATACTACCAAGCAATGACCTCCCATAGTAGGGTGACTCTCAGTGGTGAAGGTGGAGATGGAGTATTTCACTCAGAAGGGTCTTATTATTATGGCGTATCTATGATTAGAAAGGGGAAAATCGGAACACTGATACTAGAGATATGGAAATATTGGCAATCTCATAAACATATTCCTCAGCCCGGTATACGCGCTCGATTGAAAGAGGCTTTAGGAATATCATCATGGACCCCTTCCTATCCGGCATGGCTGAATCCAAGTCTAGAGAAACAGCTAAACTTAAAAGCAAGATGGAAAAATGTTTACCATCAAGGAAAACTTAAGCCCATAGTTAGTTTTCGTCCTGAAGCCTATGCCATGTTAGTAGAGCCATTTGGCTCTTATCTATTTGAGAGTTATGACTCAAGTGTGACAGGGTTCCCCACTGAAGTTAGATATCCATATTTTGATCTACGATTAATAGAGTTTTTATTTTCGATCCCAGTGATTTCATGGATTTTGTTCAAAGAAATATTAAGGGTGTCTATGGTGGGAAAACTACCGGAACCTGTAAGGTGTCGTCCAAAAGCTCCTGCAATGGGTAATTCTATTAAACTAAGACTCCAACAATTAGAGGACCAATGGGTTGATGAGTTTGATGAAACTCCTCGACTGTCTAACTATGTAAATAAGGCGGTTATCCCACGCCTTTGCGGAATGACAGCTCAGAACGGTGAAGCTCTGATCGACCTTCGTCCAATAAGCTTGAACTACTGGCTGCATCAGCTATCATCAATTAAAATTGATTCAAAATCAACTCAGGAGGCTCGCTATGTACTCGGAAAATAAGAAAACTATCAAAAGAAACTATCACAGTCCAAATCTGATCAGGTACGGTGATGTCAGTCAGTTAACCAAGGCCTCAAGTATTAACTCCAATGTTTTAGACAACTATACTGGTATGCCGGCGGCCCCAAACAATAAAACTGGATTTTAGATTCAGTTGGCAAGACTCTCCTCTTGCTAACTGAATGGATCGATCAAGACTAAAAAAATCCCGACTTGTGGCATTTTGTTCTTCTGCATTTGGTCTTTTACTAAACTGTAACTGTCCCATATCTGGTTTAGTTCCTTTACCTTCCCCAGCAAAAAGTTGTGACGTAGAAGTAAGGCTGGGAATCGAACCCCTATGGTTAAGCCAAGCCTTACTCAACGTTTCATCAACTCAAAGTGTGAGTTCGATCGCCACTAATACGGGAGAACCCTTGTGGACAGTTCAGCAGCTTCTTAATGGTTCTTACTTAAGATTGGTCTATGCCGATCGCACTCAGTTTATCCTAGACTGCAAGGGTACAGAGGTATGGGGAACTTGGCCGGACGAGTTAACATTGGAGGATACAGCGACCTATTTGCTCGGCCCAGTGATGGGATTGATTTTGCGTTTGCGGGGAGTAACCTGTCTTCATGCCAGTGCGATCGCCGTCGGTAATTGCGCGATCGCACTGGTCGGTCGTTCTGGTGCAGGAAAATCCACCACTGCAGCAGCATTTGCCGAACTTGGATATCCTATCCTTTCTGACGATATCGTAGCTTTAGTAGACCAAGACCATCAGATTCTAGTTCAGCCAGCTTATCCCCGACTCAGACTTTGGCCCTCTTCTGTAGAAATTCTCTATAACAATCCTGATGCACTTCCTCGCCTTGTTCCCACTAACCCCAGTTGGGATAAAACCTATTTAGACCTCAATCAAGACCAGTACAAGTTCCAAGATACTCCTCTACCTCTCGTTGGTATTTATATATTAGGCGATCGCACCAGTTCTTCTCCCATGCCTGAGTTAACACAACTCCCCAAAAATAAAGCTCTAATTGATCTGATTGCCAATACCTATGCTAACTTACTCCTTGATAAGACCATGCGCGAACAGGAGTTTCACTTTCTCAGCCATACGGTTAATCAAATCCCCGTGTATCAACTGAATGCTCACCCTAATTCTGAGCATTTATTCAACATTCCACCTGTGATTTTAGAGAACTTATCCCATGTATAGTATATCGAGTTATGGCTCCATGATTGGCGATCGCACTCGCATGGAAGCTTATAATCGAGCTATGAAACAATCGGTTACTCCGGATTCAGTAGTTCTCGATATAGGAACGGGAACCGGAATCTTTGCCCTCCTTGCGTGTCAGCTAGGCGCAAAAAAAGTTTACGCCATTGAAACGAATCCAGCAATTGAAGTCGGCAAACAGGCCGCAGTTGCTAATGGCTATAGGGATAAAATTGAGTTCATCCAAGACCTATCGACTAACGTTAAATTACCCGAATTAGCTGATGTCATTATCTCTGACTTGCGGGGAGTTTTACCTTTATTTCAGCAACATATTGGCTCATTAGCTGATGCGAGAACGCGGTTGTTGCGTCCCGGAGGTGTGTTAATTCCCCAACAGGATAACATTTGGGTGAGTGTGGTAGAAGCACCCAATTGGTGGAACACAATTAACGATCCTTGGGATAAATATTGTTATAGTTTCAACATGGATGCAGCGAAAAAAAACGTCAATAATATTTGGGGGAAAGGCTGGGTTATGCCTTCTCAATTATTGGTACAACCGCAACTTTGGGCAACGTTAGATTATAGAACCATTGAAAATCCTAATGTGGGCAATCAAATGATTTTTGAACCCTCTCGGAGTGGGACAGCCCACGGATTGAGTGTATGGTTTGATGCAACGTTGATTGAGGGAGTTGGATTTTCGACGGCTCCAGGAATGCCAGAATTGATTTATGGGACAGGGTTTTTCCCATTTTTAGAGCCGGTTGAAATTCGTTTAGGCGATACAATTTCCGTTAATTTACAAGCCAATTTAGTAAACAATAGCTATATCTTCCGTTGGGATACCCAGGTATGGGAACAAGGAAAGGAAAGCCAGTGTAAGGCTCAGTTTAAGCAATCTACCTTTTTTGCCCAATCCCTTTCTCCTCAGCAGTTACGGAAGCAGGCAGGGACTTTTGTCCCCCAGTTGAATCAAGAGGGTAAGATAGTGCAATTGGTTTTAGAGTCTATGGGGCAAGGAAAATCGGTGAGCGAGATTGCACAAATGTTAATGGAGCAGTTTCCAGGAGCATTTTCTACGCCGAAAGAGGCTCTAACGCGGGTAGGGCAATTATCAACAGTGTACAGTGAATAGAATAATGGCGATTATCGCTGCGATCGCCTCCCGCTTTCAACGGTTACTCTATCTCAGAAAAGCGGTACAGTTGGTTTGGGAGAGTACTCCCAAGTTAACACTAACGAATATCGCCTTAGTTGGTCTCCAATCCGTTTTACCCCTCATTTCCCTATACCTCACCAAACTAATTATCGATCGCATCACCGAAGGCATTTCCACTCCCCAAACCTCGCTAAAACCGGTATTTGTGCTAATTGCCATTGCTGCATTGGTGGCGATTCTTGCTGACGGACTGAGATCCTTAGCCGGATGGGTAAGTGAAGCGCAATCTCAAATCGTTACTGACTACGTGCAGAATCTGCTTCATGCCAAGTCCATTGAAGTAGATTTGGAATACTACGAAAATGCCCAATATTATGATGTACTTCATCAGGCACAGACCGAGGCATCTTACCGTCCACCTTTAATTTTAAACCGACTCATCCAATTAGGCAATAGTAGTTTATCTCTGGTAGGTATCGGCATTCTACTGTTTTCTTTGGATTGGGCGATCGCCCTTATCCTCGTAATAGCTGCTATCCCCGTTTTTCTGGTTCGGCTAAAATTTTCCCAACAGCTTTATTATCAATGGCAACAATGGACTCCCCAAGAACGCATGGCGTATTATTATAGTACACTAATCACCCAAGTCGATCATGCCAAAGAACTTCGCTTATTTGACTTAGGAAAACTATTTCAACGACGTTTTAACACGCTCCGTCAAGGCATTCGTCAGCAACGTATTTCCCTATCTGCGCGTCGTTCATTTGCCGAAAGTATCACCCAAAGTAGTGCAACCCTAGCCGTTTTTACCGCCTTTGCCCTGATGGCAGATCGGGCATTAACGGGTGCAATTACCATTGGCTCTTTAGTAATGTACTATCAAGCGTTTCAGCGAGGACAAACCTTACTGAGGGAGAGCTTAAGTTATTTAGCTTCTTTGTATGAGAATAGTCTATTTCTCTCCACGTTTTATCAATTTCTTGACTTAACAACAACTATTAGAGAGCCATCTCATCCCGTTCGACTGCCGGCTATGATTGAAGGCAAAATAGAATTTGAGCAGGTCAGTTTTTCCTATCCCCGGAGTCAACGCTCCGTTCTAGAAGATGTTCACTTTACGATTGAACCCGGAGAAACGATCGCTATTGTGGGGGAAAATGGGGCAGGAAAAACCACGCTGATTAAACTGTTGTGTCGCCTGTACGATCCGACTGCTGGCACAATTCGCTTAGATGGGGTTGATCTGCGCGATTTATCCCCCACACAGGTAAGAAAGCAGATTAGTATTGTCTTTCAAGATTATGCCCATTACCATTTAACGGTGCAAGAGAATATTGGTGTTGGAGATATTCAGCACTGGGATAATTTAGCCCTAATTAAGCGAGCGGCTGAATTAGCTAAGATTCAGGATGTTATTATGCAATTGCCCCAAGGATATGATACGATTTTAGGCAAGCAATTGATTAATGGAGAAGAACTGAGTATTGGTGAATGGCAGAAAGTGGCGATCGCGCGGTCTTTCCTGCGTCAAAATCACCCCATTTTAATCTTAGATGAACCCACTAGCGCCTTAGATCCGCAAGCAGAAGCAGAAATCTTAGAACAGTTGAATCAATTGACGCAAAAACGAACGTCTATTATCATTAGTCATCGTCTCTCAACCGTAAAATTTGCTGACCGAATTCTAGTTTTAAAAGAGGGTAAAATTGTGGAGACAGGAAATCACAGGCAATTAATGGAAAAATCTGGGATTTATGCAACACTTTTTAATACTCAAGCTCACTATTATCGATAACGCTTCTTCTTCCTAAACATGCGTCTTGAACATGAACTCATCTTGAACTGCGCTCGCACGTATCATTCTGGCGAAAATCAAGAGAAAATTCTAGAGCTACTGTCAAGGAATTTAAATTGGGATGATATTCTCTATTTAGTTAGCTATCATGGATTAATCCCTCTATTTTACTGGACGATTAAAGAGTTTAAAGATCGAGTTGATATTGCTTTTTTTGAAGTCATCCATAGCGAGTTTAAGCAAAATGCCTGCCGCAACTTATCCCTAACACAAGAACTGATTAAAATCATTCGACTTTTTGAGAGACAAAATATCCCAGTTTTGGCGTTTAAGGGGCCGGTTTTGGCTGAAATTGCTTATCAAAATTTGGGATTGAGGCAGTTTTTGGATTTGGATATTCTAATTCCTGAAGAGGCGGTAGCTCAAGCCTCACAAACCCTGATTAAACAGGGGTATTTACCCCAATTTGAGTTTAAGGGATGGCAAGAACATCAGTATACCCAAATTCGCCCAGAGCATAATTTCTATTCCCCCCAAAAAGAGGTGCATCTGGATTTGCATTGGTCTTTGATCTCTTCGGCGCTCTCATTTCATGA
This sequence comes from Roseofilum reptotaenium CS-1145, assembly GCF_028330985.1. Lineage (NCBI taxonomy): Bacteria > Bacillati > Cyanobacteriota > Cyanophyceae > Desertifilales > Desertifilaceae > Roseofilum > Roseofilum reptotaenium. The sequence goes on from NZ_JAQMUE010000079.1 coordinate 96,607, forward strand.
AAATCCCCAATTGATTTGGGAAGATGAAAACTATCAAGATCGAGTGCAATTGGCGAATCAAACCCTTCTTACCCTCTCTCCAGAAGCCTTATTGTTATTTTTATGTGTTCATGGGGCTAAACATGATTGGTCTCATTTATCTTGGGTTTGTGATATTGCGGAACTCTTAAATCGATATCGGGATTTAGATTGGCAGTGGATCGATCGCCAAATGGGTCATTTGGGTACTCAAACCATGTTAGAGCTAGGCTTATGGTTAGCCTACCACTATTTAGATGCTCCAATTCCTGAACAGTGGAGGACTCACTTAGCCAATAATCGCAAGATTCAGGACATAGCCAGATTAGTAGAGGAACAATGGTTTAACCTCAGATCTGATACAGATAGTTTCAAGTTAATGGGACAGATTTATGTGCAAACTATGGATTCATGGCGCGATCGCCTCTGGTATTGGTTTGACTATGTAGCAACCCCTACCCCTCTAGAGTGGGAAATACTCCCCTTACCCTCCGGGTTGTTTTTCTTTTATTATCCTTTTCGCCTGCTACGTTTGCTCTGGAAATATCGGCCTCAGTCGCGGAAGGATTAATCTTGACTCGATTCAACGGGTAACAATAACTGGAACATAATCTGATTATTTTCCAGAGAGTAAGTATTAAAATATCCCCCAACACTTTGAATCAGAGATTGGCAAATGAGCAAATGTAAACCGGGGGGTTTATCCAGCAAAGATGGAGCAAGGAGATCGGGCGATCGCCCTTGCTGGAGTTCAATGATTAAACTCGGTTCTAATAACGTGGCACAAACAATGGAGACATCAAATAATAAAAGAGGCTCAAATTGACTCGACGGATTGGGGTTCTGGCGCAAGCACTGGGCAAGTTTCTCCTGAGCAGGGGGGAGTTCTGTTTTCGAGAGGCCATTACACCAAATATCCACTTGTGCTTTCGACTGGGCCATCTTACAGGCAATGCCTAAAATTTCATGGAAAATCAGCTCCAACTTCATCACATCACCCACCAAATTCATAGCTCCCGGTTGTCCTTGGACACGGATAAAGAGTTCTCGCTTTTTCACCAATACATCCACCCGTTCGATCGCCCGTTTAATTAAACTGACTAAAGGCAAGTGCATCTGATACCATTGCAATTCCCATTGCTCATCTTTGAGCATTTGCGCCAGATGACCCAAGGTAGAATTCATCGATCGCAATCCTTGCTGATAACGGGTAACCGTCAGAGCATCCTTGGGAGTCCCCAAATTACTCAATTTTTTCAGTTCCATTGTCAGCTTACGATAGGCCATCTCACTCCGACGTTGCTTATACCAATTCAACTTTTGCGCCCGATCCTGCTGGAGTTCAAAGTAACTTTGCACCTTCGTCATCCGCTCAGACCAAGCCAGTTGTCGAACCATAATTCCTAAAGCCGTCAGGTACGGATCGGCCCATAACCGTCCTGGAGCATCGGCTAAGACAATGATTCCCGTCGCCGTTGCCTGTTCATCGGCCCGAAAGGCGATCGCCACAATTTCCCCAATTCCAGATCCAGTCAACCATTGGCGCGTCAGTGGAGAAAGGTGTTCGCTCGAGAGCTGATAAACCCCTGAGCTAGCCAAAACCCCTTCTATCAAGGGATCGTGGGCCACATCAATCTTGCCTTTCGTCTGTATATTAAACTCAGGGCTAGTGACCTGGGCACTGGTAATATAACCGACCTCTGGTTTCTCCAAAGACCAACTGATGTTCAACGCTAAAGGAACCTTAAATACCTGGACAATTTGCTTGAGGGTTTCCTCTTCTAGGATGTCCGAATTGTTGATCGCCGATTGAATGGCCGTTTGTCCCCATTGAATCAAAGATTGGAGCTTTTCCTGTTGTTGTTGCTGGCTATGCAGTTGCCATTGGTGGAGAATTAACCCCAACTGTTGCGCCACTACCCGTACCAATTCTAATTCCGTACCCTCCCAAGTGCGAGCCACATCATGGGCAACCATGAGCAGCCCTTCCATCTCATGGCCAATTGCCGTATTACAGAGTAAAACACTCTTAATTCCCACCTGAGTAAATAGGGAGCGCCAACTGGTTAGTTCCTGATCTTGCTCCCAATTTTCAATCGGGATTGCCGCTCTCGACTGTTCAAGCTGCTGCCATTCGTCATCCGCAGGAACCGGTAGGAGGGAAGGAAGGGGACGGCGATTCGCGGGTTGACTTTGACAAACTACCTCAAAATGATTCTTATCGCGATCGTAGAGTAAGACCAAAAACCGCTCTACCCCTAGGCGATCGCACACCAAATGGGCACAATGATCTAAGGTCTGTCGCCAATCATCCTCAGAATAGATCGATCGCACCAAATCAGCCGTCAATGCCTGGTCTTTTTTGGTGCGCTCCACCGCTTCCTCCATCTCTTCTAGGGGAGCCATCATGGCAATTAACTGAGCTACACCCCGCACATACTTCCGTTCTGCATCCTCCCAAATGCGCGGTCCATTCCCCTCAATCGCCAAAAAGCCCAGTAACTCATTTTGATAGATAATCGGAGCGGCTAACAGGGAACGAGCCTTAATTTGCTGCATGAGGCGACTGGTGGTATCGGCTTTTAGGGAACTGCGAGCTTCTCCCACAGACACCACCTGATCGGCCACCAGGGCTTTATAAAAGCCAATCACCTCCTGCACCGTAATGCCAGAGGAGGCTTGGTTTCCCACCCCTTGAGCGGGGGTTTTCTGAAGATTGGTCGTTCTGCGCCAAAAATAGCGCCTCTCCCGCTCAAACCAATAAATATTGGTGCGATCCGGGCCTAAAAACTCATGGGTTTTGGCCACGACTGCATCTAACCGCTGGCGAAAATCGGAGAGCGATCGCAACCGATCCAAAATATCTAATAACGGCTTATCCGGCCGTTTCTCCAAATTCCTGCGCCAATTGGCTTCCATCTCATTTAAACTGGCCGCCAATTCGCCAAAAATCATCGATAGACGAGCCTTTTCATCCGAGCGGGGCGAAATTCCCCACAATTTCGATCCCAAAATCACCACCCCAAAACACAGGGCCCGATAGCGCAGGGGAAATACAATTGTGCCTTGAATATTCAATTTTACGGCTAACTTCCGCCATTCCCCAGCTCGTCGCTCTTCCCGCAAGTCGGGAACCCCTGCCGGTTTTTGCTGAATCACCACTTGCTCGAACAAATCTCCAGGACTCAAGGCAAACGTCTGTTTGAGGATGGAGCGATCGCCTCCCGAAGGTAGAATCCCCCCTTTGCCAAATAAGCGATGTTCTCGCCGGTCATACAAACCGATCCAGATTAAATCATATTCAAATTCCGTTTCAATATATTCAATAGTCGTGTCAACCAACACATCTAGGCTTTCCTCTTCTCGTAAGGTTTGAAGAGTCCGACCTAGGGTAACCAGTTGTTTTTCGCTTTGTTTCGGTATTGACTGCTGAGGCATAGACCGAGGCTTCTAGGGATAATAAATAAGGGCGAATGACGAATCAATAATAGACAAGCTTAGTGTCGATCGGGAATAATGGGTAACTTGAATCTGGACAAACACCGATTAAATATCCATTATTCACCCGTTCAATTGGAACTGTTCCCCATGCTTGAGCAATTTATCTTTGCAGGACTTAAAGTCGATCCAGAAGATCTCCATCACTGGGTTATGGGCGCTTTAGGCTGGTTAAGTCACCAACGGATCGTCAGCTATGCCACCTTTATCGATCGGACGTTAGGATTAACGGACGATCGCCTCGGACAAACTCTCTGGGGATTAACCTTCCCCAATCCAGTGGGATTAGCTGCCGGATATGATAAAGATGGCCTGGCGGTGGGCATGTGGGATCGTTTAGGCTTTGGAGCAGTGGAACTCGGTACAGTCACCTTCTATCCGCAACCCGGTAATCCCCGTCCCCGTTTATTTCGCTTAACTCAAGATCGAGCGGTTTTAAACCGTATGGGATTTAATAACGAGGGCGCTGAAGCTATGGCAGAACGGTTGAAAGATGGCCAGCATTGCCCTACCCCCCATCGAATTCCGATTGGAATTAATTTGGGTAAGTCAAAGATAACACCCCTAGAAAATGCGGCGGCCGATTATGGCCAGAGCTTCCGTATACTCAGGGATTGGGGAGATTATTTTGTGGTCAATGTCTCTTCACCCAATACTCCTGGCTTGCGATCGCTCCAAGATGCCAGCCAACTGAGTATTATTTTAGAGGCTATTCAACAGGAAAACCAAGGGCACAAACCCCTCTTGGTGAAAATTGCTCCGGATCTGGAGGATGGGGCGATCGCTGATGTGGTGAATTTGGCACAGACCTACCAGTTATCTGGGATTATTGCCACTAATACTACGATTAACAAACGCTCCCTGAAAACTAAAGTGAATCCCAAAACTGGCGCTCTGATGGAGGAAGAGCAGGGGGGAATTAGTGGGGTTCCCTTGGGCGATCGATCTACGGAAGTGATCCGCTTAATTTGGCAACACACCCAAGGTCAATTACCCATTATTGGCGTAGGAGGGATTTTCACTCCAGAGGATGCTTGGGAGAAAATCACCGCTGGCGCGAGTTTAATTCAAGTCTATACGGGTTGGGTTTATGAAGGGCCCTGGATGGTGAAGCGGATTTTACAGGGGTTGTTGGACAAGTTGGAGGAGGAAGGTTTGGATACTTTGGCCGATGCGATCGGGCGAAATAATTAATATAGCGCTTTGTGCTAGGGAATAGGGAATAGGGAATAGGATTGTGGTACATGGAGAGAGAGGATTCAAGCTTGTGTTTCATAACAGCACTTTGTTCTGTAATTATTCTATTCATTTATTGTTCGTCAGTTTTTCCTTTTTTGTTTCGCTAAAACCAAAATCCGCCCATTGAATTTTCTCCTGAATATAATCAGCAGCAGTCATAGGCAATGTCAATTTTTGCTGACTTTGTTTAATGGTTATCTCCCAAGCACTTGCGATACAGATCGGCTTCTGATATTGAGAATCTTTACGCGATCGCTTAAATTAGCATTTCCGGTAAAAAAACAGAGTATGGGATTAATTAAATGATAATGATGGAGAAGGAATGATTTGCGCTCGTTCGACTAATTCAGGAAAGAGGGCGCTAAATTCTTGTTCGGCTTGCTTTTGAGCGAGTAAGGTCATGAGAGTGGTATAGGAAAAGAAACAGATTCCGGCTAAGTTGCGATCGCGCACTTCTTGAGCTTCCTGTTTAATTTGCAGTAGAGATGTATTCTGAGTCGATAGACCGAGACTGACGGGAATTTTATGTTTCGCTAGGGCGATCGCCGGATGCTCTAAGGAAGGTTTAGAGTCTGAGTAAACAATGAGTTCTTCAATAACCTTATCGGTTGCCCAAAGTTGGGGATCTTGGAGCGTATCGGTACGGTGAAGATCGGCGACAAAGCTGAGAATACAGTAGGGTTTTTGCGCTTTGATGCGGACAGAAATCTGTTTGAGGAAGTCTGTGAGGCAATCGCGTCTCCATTTCACCCAGGCTGGATCTTGGGGGTTAGAAGGGGGCTGTTTTCCGGAATGGTCTTGCTGATAGAGTTGCTTGGTAACGGCATCATAGCCTAATTCAACGGGCGGACAGAAGGAGGAGTCGAGTTGAATGCCTTCAATTTCATACTGACTGACCATTTCTCCCACTAAATTGAGGATAAAGGCTTGTACTTCGGGATGGAAGGGGTTAAGCCAAACATAACTGGATTCTCCTGTGCCAAATTGGACTCCATCTTGACGGGTAGCGATCCAATGGCGACGGTTTTCGAGTAAGGGAGAGTTCGCGGGAAGTTTCAGCCCTCCTTGCCACCAGCCAATGATGCTGATCCGGTTGCGCCCAGAGGCTTTGAGTAATTCTGTTAGGGGATCGTCAGAGGGTTGAGCAACTCTTGTAAGCTGTTGCAGCAGGGGGCTGGGGTAGGGCGTTTGACCCTGATTCCATAGACTGGGATAGAAAGTATTGAAATTAAATTGGGATAAATAGTCGATCGCCGTTTCCGTATTGTTGGGAAAGAAGTGCGAGTTGGGACTCAGTTGGGTTAACCAAAGTCCCCGCAGTTCTCCGGTAAGCTGAACTGGGGGCGCAAGGTTGACTTTAGCAATATATTGATCGGGAACTGGAGAGACACTATTCCCCGTTTGTAGGGCTTGGGCAATCATAGCGGCAATTTCGGCGCGGGTGGCGATCTCATCGGGACGCAGTTGGTTCACATCCGGATAGTTGATGACCAATTCATGTTCCGCAGCAGCGGCGATCGCCAATCTAGCATATTCGGGAATGCGATCGGCATCCTCAAAGGTTTCGTTTAAGGTCATCTCCACCAAGTTTTGTGGTTCATAGTTTAAGCCATTACTTAAAGCCAGTAAGGCTTGCAGACGGGAGAGCCGATCCGTTGGCTGAAAGCGTTGATTGGGAAAACCGCGCAGAAATCCCGATGCATAGGCACGGCGAATTACCCCATATGCCCAATAGGAAGGAGGTACATCCCTGAATTCAACTCCAGTTTGTCCCGTTTTCGGATGATGGGGAAAGGCGCGGGAGAGTACAGCCGCAAATTCTGCCCGGTTCATGGGTGCATCGGGCTTAAATTGACCATTGAGATAGCCGCTAAAAATCTTTTGATCCGCCAGTTGTTCAATGACCGCTTGGGCCCAATGGTTTGTAATATCAGTGAATTTAGCCATAAACGGTTGCCCTCAGATTGAGGTTGATGTAACAGTAAATCATTATATTTGTAATCAGATACTTTTTCTTGCGTAAAGTTTAGTTGCAATAGCTTGATCTGACCCCAACAAATGTTTATAGTAAAAACATGAAGCAAGTAAAGCTTCGCTGGCAGATTAACAGCCATTTTGTACACAACCCAATTAAAAGTTAAGAGGTAAATCGCTGATTAACTGTTGTCTGTCTCAAGATAGCACGGCAGCACCCCTACTGAAACTTGAAACTTCCTAAACTGAAATAGCAGGGAGAAAAATCAACCGGTATTCACGCCCATTTTGGTGAAGAGAGTTGAACTCCAGATAGGCTCAAATAATGAAAGGAAGTTACTCAGGAAGTAAGTCATCCGGGTGCTGTTGTCGTTTTAAAGGAAATAGTTTTGAACGGGAATTTATTGAGTAAAGTTTAGTTACAATCACTTGATCTGAGTTGAAGAAGTCTTTATAGTAAAAGCATGAAGCAAGTAAAGCTTCGCTGGCAGATTAACAGCCATTTTGTACACAACCCAATTAGAAGTTAAGAGGTAAATCGCTGACTAACTGTTATCTGTCTCAAGAGAGTACGGCAGCACCCCCACTAAAACTTGAAACTTCCTAAACTGAAGTAGCAGGGAGGGAAATCAACCGGTATTCACGCCCCTTTTAGTGAAGAAAGTTGGACTCCAAATAGGCTCAAATAATACAGGGAAGTCACTCAGGAAGTAAGTCATCCGGGTGCTGTTGTCGTTTTAAATGAATTCTTCAGAATAAATAACGTCTGCTCCCTACTCCCCACTCCCTTTTTTGGGCTTATTACGACTAGAAAACCGCTGTAATTGCTGAGATCCTTCTTGGAAATGGATCAGGGTCGTCACGATCGCGATCGCCCCATAAACCCCGCGCAACAACCATCCTTGAACGGCAAAGACCCAATCGAGCCATTGGGCGCGATCGCCGAGGAAACCGGCTAAAAGCGACTTTAAGCGGCTATCTTCGGCTTCTAATTGGTTAAGGCGATCGATTTGGGTGGGTAGAATGGGAAATTTAGCCGTATAGAGATAAAAGCCTAACATCCCTGTTTTTCCAGTTTTCTCTTCCAGAAACGCATCCGTTTTTTGCACAATTTCCCCAGACGATAACTGGGTATTTTCGGCAATATCATTGAGCCAGTTGTTATAGCGAACTACTGTGGGAATGCTGAGAATAAAGGGAATAGTGGGAATGAGTAAGACTAGACTCACTTGTTTGCGAATACGAGGGGGTAAAAAAATGGTGGAGAGTCCAAAACCCAAGCCTAAAATGGCAAAGGAAATCAAGTTAGACAGTTCGCTCAAGTCTAACATGCGAAAAATATCGCCAATGATCGGTAGGGAATAGATATGCTGATCGGCCAGAAAAATAAACAGTAATTTACTTAAGACGACTAAACTGATCACTAAAGGAACGATCAGGATATAAAGGACAATTCGGAAAAGAAGTTTTAACCGATCCATGGGAGTGGGGGTAAGGAGTTCAAGATTCAGAAAGCATTTTTTGCTGCTAGGGTGCATTGATCAATCATAGACAAATCTAGTCCCCCACAGCTATCGGGATCTTCTGAAGCCATGTGTAACCAGAGCAGATATTCAATGTTTCCCGCTGGCCCGGTGATGGGAGAATGAGTTAAGCCTCGATAGGACCATCCCAGACTACACGCGCTTTGGTAAACTGTGGCGATCGCCTGACTATGGTCTTTGGGATCGCGGACGACTCCCTTTTTACCAACCCGCGATCGCCCAACTTCAAACTGGGGTTTGACCAATGCAACTAACTCCCTGGGAGGAGCTAACAATGCCCATAAGGCCGGTAACACTTTTGTTAAAGAAATAAAAGACACATCAACTACTAATAGGGTTGCGGGGTCTTCCCCACTATATAACTCTTCGGGACTCAAATAGCGTAAATTGGTTCTCTCTTTCAAAATCACCCTCGGATCGGTGCGAATACGCCAATCTACTTGGCCATATCCCACATCCACCCCGTAAACCTGTTTTACGCCATTTTGCAGTAAACAGTCCGTAAACCCTCCGGTGGAAATGCCGCCATCGAGGGCAATTCGTCCAGCAACATTTAAGTGAAAATAGTGAAGAGCATGGGCTAACTTTTCTCCTCCTCTAGAGACAAAGGGCGATCGCTCCTTAACCGTTAGGGTTGCCTCCGTAGAAACCAACGTCCCGGGTTTATCCATCACCACCCGATCCACCATCACCTCACCCGCACGGATCAAGCGTTGGGCTAGTTGTCGAGAGTCACACAGAGACTGTTCTACCAGTAAAATATCGAGTCGTTGTTTAGCCAATTTTATTCAACACCAAACCTTAAAAATGGATTTATTTTAACACTAGAAACGCCCTTTTCCTGCCCTAATTCTCAGTACAGGACAAAAAAACTGTACTGAGAATTAGGGTTTCTGATCCTTTATACAGCGCTTGGCGATGTTATGGAGTACAGTGTTGAATCCTCAAAGCCCTGTACGACAATCCTATTCCTTATTCCCTATTCCCTAGCGCGAAGCGCTATAAATATGCTCTAACTTTTAACTCGCGTAATTTTCCCATAGGGAATGGATTGATTGGCTTCAATAATCACGCCTCCAATGTTTTTCTGGGCGAATATATAATCTTTATCAAACCAGAGGGGAATATAGGGGACTTCTTCTGCTAATCGCTCTTGAATTTCGACGAGGAGCAAGCGACGTTTTTCTGGATCTTGTTCTTGCCGTTGTTGGGCAATTAAGTCATTGACGCGGGGATTATAGTAAAAGGAGCCGTGATATTGACTTGCGCCAGCTTTACAGCCATCGGTTTCTGAGCCTTCAGTACATTCGAGAAAGGGTTGTATATAGTTATCTGGATCGAGGAAATCGGCGTACCAATCGAGCATAAATGTGGGATAAACGCCTTTATCTAGGTTTTGGAATGCGGTGGCGGATTCGACGGAGTTGGGTTGTATATCTAAAAGCCCTTCCAGTTGAGTATCGGCGATCGCCTTCAGGGTACTCGCAATTAATCCCCGTTTGGTGGAGCTGGAGGGATACCAAATCTCCACAACTGCCGGTTTATCGACGGAATAACCGGCTTCGGTTAACAGTTTTTTCGCCAGTTCCACGTTTCCATCGCCATAGAGAGTTTTAAAAACCGGTTCTGAAGCGGCAAAGGTTTTGGGTATTAAGGTATACGCAATTTCTGCTTGCCCTTGCAAAACGCGATTGTTAATGGTGGGGCGATCGGTGATTGCGGCTAAGGCTTGGCGAACGGGAAGTTGATTGAGCGGATCGGATTGAACATTAACAATAATATAGTTCAATGTGTTCCCTTCAGCAGCAATTTCTTGCCATCCTTCTTTATCCATTTCTTTCTCTAAACTATCAATTTGATTGCTGTCTAATGCACCGAGACTTACGTCAATCGCTCCCGTACGAAAGGCGTTAAATAAGTTGGCGGGAGAAGAAAATACTTGAATGTCAATGCCTTCATTTTGTGCTACATCTCCCCAATAGTCAGCAAAGGGTTCTAATCGGAGGACATCGGGAGTGACTTCAGCTACTTTATAAGGGCCGGTTCCCACAAAGGTATCGGGCTGAAATTGACCACTACCGATCTGATAGGATTGGGGTGAAATGGGGCAAAGTCCTGCAAATGCTAGAAGAGAGGTAAAGCCCGCAAAGGGTTGGTTGAGTTTGATAGCGATTTCATATTCTCCAGTCGCTTCAGTGGATTCCACGATATCGGAGAGTAAAAAAGAGGGTCTGCCCTGGTTTTCCATAAACCGCTTGAGGGAAAATACCATGGCTTCAGCATTGAAGGGTGTGCCATCGTGGAATATGACTCCTTGACGCAAGGGAATCGTGTAGGTGAGCCGATCGCCGCCTATAATCGGTAATTCGGTTGCCAACTGTGGGTTTAAGTCTGACGTGCCATCCTGGTAAGTATAAAGGCGATCGCCGATATTGTAGAGAACGTTGAGAGATGGAATTTCATAGGCATCGGCTGGATCGAGGGTACGGAGTTTGAGTGTAGTGCCTAGAATTACTGGTTCATTTTCTCCCTTCGGAGTTTGGGTATTATTCGACTGGGGATTGCAGGCGATCGCTATGAAACAACAAACTAGCGCGATCGCCAAAAATTGACCGAAACGCTGCGATTGTTTTAACCAAGTAAATAGCAACTTCTCTCTTCCTTGCGTGACCATGGCTCTCATCATAGTACAGTGCTGTGCGCTAGAGGAAGGCAATAGGCATTCTAGCAATCGGGAAAACCTCATTTTAGTCTACCGCTTTGGGGGTTGCTGTACAAGATAGCAATTCGGGCGATCGCTTGGCACATTTAACTCAAACGTTGCAATAATAAGAGGTTTACGAGAAAATAATTAACCTAAAATAAAATAAAAACCACAAAATCACATAGGCACTATTAACTAAAACCATCAGGATTTTACCGAGCCACGATTGGACAAAAGACCAGCAATACACGGTTCCTCCCATCACTAAAAGTATTTCTAGAGCTGAAACCCAAACTCCATAATGGGTAGGATTCCAATAGGAAAAGGGACTAATGAAGCGATAATTGCTGAAGGGGAAGAAATGACGATGGGCATCGTCATGATGGACGGGTAAATCGAGGAGAGAATGACCGATTAAACCGAGGGCAAAGATTTCTAAGGGTTGCCAATTGAGCCAATAGCCTATGAGAAGAAGAATTGCTGCTAAGGGGATGGAATGGAAAAGGGCGATCGCCGTTTGCCACCCTTGAGCATAATAAGCTTCTGACCAAATGGTAGCTTCAGGGAGCTTTTGGATCAGTTTTGCCCAACCGTAAAATAGGAAAATTGGCACATCTGGCACAATTCCAGACAACAGGATTAAGAGATTGTACTCTGGGAAATTCGATTTTCCCAAAGCAGTCAAGTTTAAAATGGCGTGGCTGGGCGTATTCATAATCGCAAATCAGAATTTTAACGGATGGAAAATTCTAAAGACCGCACCTTCGAGTCTAAAGATCGTACCTTGGATTCTAGCTGACGGACTTGTTGATCGAGCAGACGCAGTTCTTGAGACAATATTTGTACCTCACTAGGACGGATATCTCGATTAAGGGGTTCGGGTGGATCGGACTGTCCGAAACTGGGCAATGAGAGTAGGCCTAAAATAACGGTCATCACGACCAATAAACTGATTAAAAAGGAGGAGGGTTTCATGTGAGAGAATGGGGAATAGGGAAGAGTTAGGGGTGAGGGTGGACAAGAGAAGGGACATCGGATTTGCTTCTACAACTCTTGCCCTGGATACCCTATAATTGCTATAATAAAATAGTGCAAGAAATTTTGATCTCTTTTGTCGATCAGTTGGCAAATTAGGGTTTATGCATCCGGTACTTTCGCCTCCGATTCGCAATATGGCAGCCGCTCCTACCCAGGCCCCTGAAAAGTCGGGCCAAGTTATCCGTAAGCCTTATCCGAATTACAAAGTCATTGTTCTTAATGATGATTTCAATACGTTCCAGCATGTTCATGATTGCCTGGTGAAGTATATTCCTGGCATGACAACCGATCTGGCTTGGGAGTTAACCAATCAAGTTCACTATGAAGGACAAGCCACGGTTTGGGTTGGCCCCCAAGAGCCGGCTGAACTATATCATCAACAGTTAAGTCGGGCGGGTTTAACGATGGCTCCCCTGGAAAAGGCTTAAGGGGTAGGGAGCAACGAGCATGGGCAAGAAGAAGAAAAAGAAGTCAGAATGCTCTGAGGCTCCATCAAAGTCTACTGAATCATCGGGTCGTTTGGTGTGGAATCATTCAACTCATTTGGAGGGGTTGATTCCAATTTTGGAGAAGTTGACGACCTATGAAGGCATTTCTACGATTACGCCAGGGGTTATTGGTCGGGTGAAAAGCCATATGCCCCATATGAAGTTAAAGGTTTCGGTTCCTATTCGGGGAGGGTTTAAGCTGATTGCTCGCCAAGGGAAGACGGTGCAGGAGGTGTTTATTGTAACGACTTTATCTCAAGCAGACCTGGAAGAGGCGATCTCTACAATCTTATAAGGAATACGTTCTGAGCCAGAAGGTTCATTCCATCAGATCGAGCTATTCCCAGTGTCCTCATAATCTATCAAAATGGGGTTGACTTAAAATTCAATCCTGGTTATAGTGATGGTGTTGATGAAAATATCAAGTCTGTGAGGCCAGATGTAATGACCCCTACACCATCGAGTAAAAGTCACTTAATGCAAGCGTTTGAGAAGATTGTCAATGAGAGGAAATCCCCGAATGCGCGGGTAGAAACGAAGGAACAAGAAGCGCAACGAGAACAGAATCAGCAGGTGTTGGCTAAGGTTTCGAGTTATAGCCGCGATCGCCTGATTACGGGACTCGCCACTCTCCACTTAGATTTAGGCAATACCATTGAGCAGTTAACCGAGAAGTTATCCACAGAAACCGATAAGCTCAAGGAAATCAATCAAGCGATCGCCGTTAAACAGGAACAATTACAAGATCTCAAAAATGTCCGTATTGTTGCCGATGCTCTGCATCTTTTGACTCAAGAACATAATGCCAAACTGAATACATTCGAGGCTCAAATTACCAGTCAGCAAGAAGCCTTACAAAAGCAACAGGAATCAGTGCGTAAATTCTGGTCAAAAGAGCAACAAGAATATGAGGGTGTTCTCTCGGAAAAAACTGAACAGATTAACCGCGATCGCCAGCATGAAGAAACCGATTTTCAATATGAATTAGAGCGCTTGCGGCAAATGGAATCAGACGACTATGAAGAGCGCAAACGGCAACTCGAACACGAACTTCGTCAGCGTCAACAACAACTCGATAAAGACTGGCAACAGCGCGAAAAAGTCCTCAACGATCAAGAAGCAGAATACACCAAATCTTGTCAAACAATTGCCGGTTACGAAGAAGAACTCAAACAAGCTTACACTACAGCCAAAGAAGAAGCCATTCAAGAGGCCAACCGTGAAGGCAAAGTCAAGTCCGATCTTTTAGAAAAAGAATGGACAGGCATTCAACAGGGATACGAATTGCAAGTTCAATCCCTAGAAACAACCATTGAACGGCAAACGGAACAAATCACCGCTCTTTCTGAACAACTACAAGCTGCCGTTAATCAAGCTAAAGAACTGGCGATGCGAGCCTTTTCTAGTTCCGGCAATAATAATTAATTTCTCTGTCCCCACGATTGATGAATTTTAACCATGGCTAAAAAACCGACAAGTCGCAATACAAAATCAGAAATTCTTGCCTCTTATCAAGAATTGCTGCAAGAGAAAAAAGATCTAGAAAACAAAATCGCCCAAACCGCCGAGCCAAAACAAGCACAACCTTTGGTAAAACCGACTCCCGTGATTGAACATCCCAGCGCCCAGAACTCAGTACACCGAGTGACAGAACCTATGAAAAAAGTCTTGCAAGATTTAGAACAAATTCAAGCCACCTTTGGCGGAGCCTTAAATGAGCTTTCCGATCAACTTTTAAAAGAAGCGAGTGAACTCGAAGAAGTTGAGGAACAGGTGCGTTTAGAACAAGAACAATTGCAACAGTTACATGATTTAGAAGTGGCTGAAACTACCTTAGACGAATTGATTGAACAATATCAAACCCAGGCAAAAACCTTTGAACTCGAATGGGAAGAGCAACGAGAAACCCTAGAGCAAAGTTTAGCGGAAGCCCAACAAGCTTGGGACAAAGCACGCCAAACCCATCAACGGGACATTGAAGAGCGCGATCGCGCCAGTCAGACACACCAAGACCGGGATGGACAAACCTATGACTATAATTTGCAACTCCAACGCAAGTTGAATACAGAAACCTATCAGCAAACGCGAGAGCAGCTAGAGCAAGAGCTTTTGGAGTTGCGGGAAACCCAAGAGCAAACCTGGCAAGAGCGAGAGAAGGCGATCGCCGAACGGGAAAAAGCCTATACTGAAGCAAAAGCCAAAGTAGAAGCCTTTCCGGAAGAATTACAAGAGAACACCAAACGCGGTAAGGACAACGGTCGCAATATTGGTCACTATCAAGTCAAAATTAAAGCCGATCTGCGCACTCAAGAAATGGAAAGCCAGAAGAAAATCTATGAGTTGCGCTTACAAGGCTTATCCGAAACCATTCAGAATCAAGAAAACCGGATTCAAAATCTCTCCCAACAATTGGATTCCGCCTTGAAACAGGTACAAGATTTAGCTGTCAAAGCCATTGAAGGAGCCTCAAATCTTAAATCTTCTGAGGCGCTCAAAGAAATTGCCCTGGAACAAGCGAAACAAATGAAAGGGAAATAAGTTTGATGGGGGTATTTACCCTCACGATTACAGATTTGGGAGTAGTTTGGGAATTGCACAATTGCGGGTGGATGCAAAGCAATTCCCAATTTTTTGATTTCACATGATATAGTGCTTCGCGCTAGGGAATAGGGAATGGCTGAGGTGATCACCTCCTCCCTCTAGCCCAACGCGCTACCATTCTAAATAGATCTTATCCATGCAACCGGTAACCATGACACAAACAGCCTCTTCTTTTGACTTTGTGCCTCAAGCCACTCAAGATCGAGAAATCCTAGAACAATTGGGCTTTCTGCCTGGTGTCAAAGAATTCTTAATGGTGCGCCAAGTTCATGCCTTAGAACATGCAACCGTCTGGGTTTTGACGGAGTCCGATCGCAGGGGCGAACTGTTGGGTGGCATGTCTACAGAACAGGGATTTTACCTGTATGGTAGCGTTAACCCTCAAACCTTACAGCAAGCCGTTTATAGCGCCCTAAACCGTATTACCAGCGGAGAATGGAACCTAGCGGTTCATCCTCGATGCGGAACCAATCTTTCTGTAGCGTTGCTACTCACGGCTGGTTTTACCCTGGGTGTGAATTGGCTGATGCCCAAAGATCCCCTCGGACAATTGTTGGGGGTGGGAGTTGCTGCGATGAGTGCTTCCCAGTTGGCCCCTGATTTAGGGCCGATTGCTCAACGCTACGTGACTACAGCTATTCCCTTTAACCTGGAAATCGTCAGAATTGAGGAAAGTCAAGATATGTGGGGTAAACCCGCCCATTTTGTGCGCGTCCGATGGCAGGATTAGTAACAAAACTTAAAAAACTAAGCGTGCAGATGAGAACCGTTGAGTAGTACCCTGAGAGACAATGCCCGTTAACAAATACTCAAAGGAAACAGTCATCATGGTTAAGCGTGGTTCTAAAGTCCGTATTAAACGCAAAGAGTCCTATTGGTACAACGACGTTGGTACGGTAGCGAGTGTAGACAAAAGCGGAATCAAATACCCCGTTATTGTTCGCTTTGACAAAGTCAACTATACCGGTTTCAGCGGTAGCGCTTCTGGAGTCAATACCAATAACTTTGCAGAAAGCGAACTTGAAGAAGTGTAATCGTTTCTTGGCAAAGCTTATTGGGATGAGTAAGAGTTGTGCCTGAACTACCAGAGGTTGAGACTGTCCGGAAAGGACTCAATCAACTGACGCTAGAGCAGGAGATTGAGGGTGGGGAAGTGTTGTGCGATCGCCGGCCGTCAGGTTGGAGTCACAGCATTGCCCACCCTCCTTCTGTGGATCGGTTTTTGCAGGCGGTGCAAGGAGCGAAGATTAGGCAGTGGCACCGTCGCGGAAAGTATTTGTTAGCAGAGCTGATCAGGAAACGAAACTCTGCTGGATGGTTGGGGGTACATTTGCGGATGACGGGACAGTTGTTATGGGTTGCTCCTGGGGAACCTCTGGCGAAACATACGAGGATAAGATTGGAGTTTAGATCCCAGAAAGAGTTGCGTTTTGTCGATCAGCGGCGGTTTGGTCGGGTTTGGTGGGTTCCGCCTGATGTGGCTCCAGAGAAGATTATCACGGGATTGGGGAAATTGGGGCCAGAGCCGCTGTCTGAGGAGTTTTCGGTGGAATATTTGCGCCGCACCTTAGAGCGTCGAAAACGACCGATTAAAACGGCTCTTCTGGATCAGAGTTTTATTGCTGGACTGGGTAATATTTATGCGGATGAGGCGTTGTTTCTCTGTGGGGTGCATCCGGAAACGCGCTGTTGCGATCTGTCGGTTTCCCAATGGGAGAGCTTAAAGAGCGCGGTGGTTCAAGTGCTCGAAGATAGCTTACAGAAGGGGGGAACGACATTTAGCCATTTTCTCAATGTGCAGGGGGTGAATGGCAATTATGCTGGGGTGGCGTGGGTCTATGGTCGCAGGGGACAGCTATGTCGCCGTTGTGACACGGTAATTGAGCGAGTGAAGTTGGGGGGGCGATCGAGTCATTTTTGTCCCCAATGCCAATCCATTACAGCGCCAAGCGCTGTAATGGGTAATAGGGAATAGGCAATAGGCAATAGAAAGTATCCTATTTTTTGTCTTCGGGATCGACGCGAACCGTGACAAAGAGGGTTTTAGGATCGCCTCCAGGTTTGATTTGAGTTTTAGCACTCAAGGTTTGTTGGGGGCCACCCTCATCGGTTTCTTGCCCAGAGCCTTTCATTTTGGTCGTTTTAGCTTTTTGCGATTTTACGGGTGCAGTGGTCGTTGGGGGTCTCTCTGAGGTCGTTCCTGAGGGACCTTCTTGAGTCTCTTGAGAGGATTTTTTCTTGGTTTTTGTCTTGTCAGGGGTGGGATCTGGGGCTGGGGTTTCTGTGGGAATTTCTGTGGGGGTGTCTTGTTCAGTAACCGTTTCTTGCTGTTGTTTGGGGCCGCTCATTTTAGCCATTTTTTTGAGCATGTCTTCGATTTTTTTCTGGGCAACGGCTCTAGGATTTCCTTGGGCCAGGACTTTATATTCAAAGCTTTGACCAACGGCAGCGAAGCCAACAACTTTGACCAGATCGAGGTCAAATTTGAGGGTCACTTCGGCCAGTTTTTTCTGCACCACTTCGGGGCTGGGGTCTTGACGGACAATGGTTTCGATATGTTTGGCAATCAGGGTGCGGGTAAATTCGGGAATGCCCGGTTCCTCGCCTGCTGCAACGGCTTGCATTTTCTGTTTTTTAGCTTTTATTGTAGTGCGTTTGACTCTCACAAATACTTCTAGGCGACCTTTCTTTTTGTCAATGTCTTTGTAAACATCAACATCAGTTTTAGTGCGAGAGCGAGCTTCGTGGAGCTTTATGGCTGTACCGACGGCAACCACTCCAACAGCGGTGGCTGTGCGTTGAAAGTCCGAGCTGCCTTCTTCACTCTCATCACTATCATCTTTTTTGCGCTGGATAAGGGTGAAGTTATTCCCATGACTGGCTAGGGGTTTGGGGGGTGGCCCGTCTCCTTGGCGCTGTACGAGGCGGTCGGGGAAGAAGGGAGTACGCTGGACTTGGGGTTTATCACCCGACTGTTGAACGACGTGGGTGAGTTCGTGGGCGAGTAAATGACCTCCAGAGGGGGTGTCGGGACGATACGTGTTTTTACGGAAATAGATGTCTTTTCCAGTGGTGAAGGCTTGGGCGTTGAGGGAGCGACTGAGTCGATCTCCTTCACTGTTGCGGTGAATTCTGACTCCACTAAAGTCTACCCCAAAGGCGTGTTCCATGGGTTGGCGCACGGGTTCGCTCAAGGGTTCGCCCCGACCTTGCGATCGCTGAATGGCCTGTTCCAGATTCCCCTGAATGGGCGCATTGAGGAGTTTTCCGGGGGCAGCTTTGCGACTCGCTTCCGTTTCTTCCTTGGGCACCTGGGCGACAATTTCATACTCTACCTCACGGGCGAGGCGATCGAAAATCCCCGTTTTATTATTCAATTCAATTGAGGTTAAATCATACTGTTGTTTCAACTTGGGTAAAACTGGCCTGATTTTGTCCGGGTCTTTATCTTTACGGGCCCTTTTCTCCAAGTCCCGACCCAAATTGGGTAAAACATCCGATTCATCCATCAATTTGGCTTTGAGAACAAACTCATTACTGACCGAATCATCTTCCACAATCAGCTTATTTTTCTTATCTTTCCACTTATCTGTCTTCCGTTGCACTGTACCACTGCTTGTGCTGGTCTTAGAAATTTTTTCTTTCTTGATCGTTCCAACCAGTTTATACTCATTCCAATCAAAGAACCCTTGTTTAACTTTGAGACTACCAACCGTGGCAAACTCTTTACCTTGTTCTATCGATTGTTCGAGTCCGCCTAGCCCTTGTTTGACCTCCTTGGGATTGCGTTCCGTTTTAATTAACCGTTCGCCGCTGGTTTCCCCCTCGGAAACCATGTCCTTGACTTCATCTTTTTGCTGCTCTAGTTTGCGCTTATATTCTGCTTCTTGGCGCTTGCGTTCCCGGTCTTCTTCTGTTTCCTCTTTATCGCTCTTAAACGCACTTTTGACTCTCTCTTTAGTCGATTCATACTTTTCTTTCACCTTAGCCTTGACTGACTCATACTTCTCTTTCACCTTGGCTTTAGCCGCCTCATATTTTTCCTTCGCCTTGGCTTTTAACTCATCAATTTTTTTCTTGATGGGAGCAACCACAGTTTGGAATAGCTTCTCTAATTTTCTGCGGAAAAATCCGGTAATTTTTTCTAGAATACCACGAATCTTGTTAACAATACCTCCCAGACCAATCAGACTTGCCATGAATCCCAAGGCAATGGGAATAATCCGAGCCAAAGCCATTTCCACGGACAGAGAGAAGGTTGCCGTGTCTCCATTGGCGATCGCCGTCATTCCCGCAAAAATCGTTTTAATTAACTCAACCACCTGTTCATAGTTCTGGGCAAACCAAATAATTACATCGACAATCGCTTTAATGATTTTCACAATTCCGGCGGCTGGATTCAAAATCCCAATCAACCAAGTGGTTGCCGCTTTAATTACTTCAATGCTTGCCATAATGGTCAGTTCTTTGATGAACTCCATTTTCATCTCATTAAAGATATCTATCAGGAATGACCAGGCTTTGCCAATACCATCTTTAACCAAGGTATAAAACAACTGAACCACCATGCCCACTTTTTCATCTAAACCGGCAATTATTCCCTCAATATCGGCTCCTTCGATCGCGCTCCGAATTGCACCAATCAGGTCGCTGCCAAAAACGCCAGACGCTACGTCAAAAATCGAGTCAACGGTTAGACCCATGATCTGCATGAAGATCTGGAAAAAGCCTTGAATATCAAATTTTTTCGGCAGTGTAATCGGGCCAAGATTACCAAATAGCCACTCAACCATCCCATTGAGGAAGTGTTTGGGGAAATTCTTAGCGAAATTGAGAAAACCATCTTTGAGTCCGGTAAATAGATTTTTCATAAATCCACCGGGGTCTTCAATAATGGCATCTAAAATCGAGGTATCAATGCCAAACTTGGATAGTATCCACTTGATGGGAGCCAATAGGGCTTTGATAATGGCGATCATTAAATCCCCAATAAAAGCGAGGGCTTTCTTGACTAATCCTTCATTGGCAGCTTTGAGTGCTTCAATGCGGTCATCAATTTCTTGCAGACCTTGCTTGTAGTTCTCGGTGATATCATTAATTAAGTTGTCTTGATAAGCTTTAACGTTATTTTCTAAACCATCAAACTGTCCTTTAATATTCGCGATCGCACCTTCCGCCAGTTGCTTTTCTTCTGGCCCCAACTCATCCACGGCTGCCTGAAAATTAGTTTTTCCTTCATCAATGGCAGTTTTGGCTTCGATCATTTTCTTCTCCACAAACGGAGCAATGGGGTCGAGTTGGTCATACAACCCTTTGGTGATTTTCAGGACACTTTTAACTTCCTTCGTTTTTATGGTTGGGTTAAAGTCTCCTGTGCCACCAATGGATTGTCTTAAGAAACCGACATAGACTTCTCTGGCATCGCTATAGATCTCATTGACTTCATCAGGTAGACCGGTAAACAGTTTTTCTTTCGCCCAGAGAAAGATATTGAAGATTTTGAATTTTTTCCAGAGAATTTTAATCTTAATACCGTGGCGATGATAGTAATAATTTTTCTGCCATTTTTTGAACGCAGCTTTTTGCACCCTTTCAAAGGCTCGACGAGCTAACTTTAAGCCGCTCTTCATGCGTGCTTGGACTCCGGCATCCATTTCCGCCAGGATACCATTTACTTTGGCTTGGGATTCTTCGTAAATCTTATTCAGTTTGGCGGTAATTTTGAGGCGAGCCGCTTCATTTGCACCCTTGGTTTCTTGTTTTTTGGTGGTCATATCGACCATGGTTTGGGTGCGAACGCCTTTTTGTTGCTCTTTGGTCTGTTGGGCTTTTTCCTTGTTCTTGGTTTTCGTCTGGGTGAGGGTTCCCTGTTCCTCTTCGCGAAACTTTTCGGGCCCTTTTTCGCTAAAGTCTTTGGACTCTTTCAAGCTATCGATCGCCTTATCGCCCCCCATATCCCCGAAGGTTTCCATGTTCTCGGTGGTCAGGGTAATCTCTCTATTGGGCTGCTCGATGGTTTGGGGTTCAACAGAATTTTTGCGCTGGATGATCCACTGGGGCGATCGCTGGATCATCTCAGCTAAGGATTTTGCCCGCATCACATGGGGATCGACGGTTCGCTCTAGTTTGGCCTGCTTTAACTTATTTCGTTTTGGCTCAACTTCCGGCTGCACTTTCGGCTGCGGATCGCTTTGGCGATCGCCCATTTGCATCACCCGATCCGCCATCGAGTCCGCTTCCTTCTCGTACTTATCTTGAGGCCCTCCAACCCTCAACTTCGGTTGAATGGGGCCAAAGGTATCTTCTAAATTCTCCGTTTGCTCCTTCAACGGCTCTTCAACATCCTTGTTAGAAGTCTTTGGTGGAACTGCGAGTTCTGGATTCACCGGCGGCTCATCAACCGCTATCTTGTCCTCGACAGGCGGCATTTCCTTAACGATTTTGGGCGTTTCCACCGTAGGATCGGGAGGCACTTGGGTAGACTCCGGCATCCCTCCTCCCGCTTTTGTCGTCGCCCCTCCTACCTCATCTTTAACGGTTCCCTCAACTTCCGATCCGACTCCACCCCCACCTTCAACATCTTTCATGTTCTTGGGTTCTTCAATACCCAATGCGGCTAAAAGTTGTTGCACAAAGGCTTCGCGATCGAACGTTTCCGGGTCTAAACTCGATGAAGTGTCCGTTTTCTTCCCCTTCGCATCCCGGTCTTGTTTATTCGGGTCAACCACCGATTCCTGGGTTTCCACCACTTCCTTTTGCGGATCGTCATGGCTCGAAAACTGGTCGCCCTGTTGTTCAATTTGTTGCTTAACGGCATTAAAGGCCGGATTTTGCATCGGGTCGCTAAAATCACCCTGATCCGAAGAAACCTGTGGCACCATAATCGGCATCGGAGGCCCTTGCACTGGAGGTTGCAGGCCCTGTTCTAGTTCATCTTTAATATCGGGTGTCGTTAACTCACTCTCATCCTTCGGGGTGACATCTTCTTGCTGATTTTCCTTATCCTTCCCTTCCTTGTCTCCCTCTTCCTTCCCTTGCTCGTCTTTCTTGCCTTTCTCTACATCTTTTTCTGTCTTTTCTGCCCTCTTAGCCAGTTTTTCCCGTTCATTTTCATCCATGTCCTCTTCAGTGATCTCAGTCTTCTGCTCTACTGGCGTTGTACTGGTATCTTTGTTTTCGGTTTCATCTTCCGTGTCTTGATCGTCTGCTTTCTGAACATCCGGCTGAGTTTTCACACTGGGGCCCGTTTGTTGAATGGTGTGGGTGAGTTCGTGGGCCAGTAAATGTTTCCCACTGGTAGAACCGGGGTTATATTGTCCAGAATTAAAATAAATATCTTTCTTGTGGGTAAAGGCTTTGGCTCCTAGGTCTTTGTTCATTTGCACCGCATCGCTGTCGGTATGCACCCGAACCCCACTAAAGTCATTATTAAAGCGGGATTCCATGAAGCCTTTGGTCTCTGTGGGTAAGGAGGAACCGCCCCCTTCTTTACTCTTGATTTTGCTTTCTATGCCACTACTGGCCTGAAATGACCCATCGCTATCGGCTTGCACAGTAGCGGGTGAATCATTGATTTCTACAGGGGATTCAATGGCTGGGTTAGGTTCGGGTTTGAGAGTAATATTAACATTCTGTTCATCGGTATTCACTTGTGGAAATTGAGGCTCTGGGGGTGGTGCAGGAGACTCTTCTGCCTCCTCTTCCCGTTTCAGAGTGATATTAACGTTCTGTTCGTCTTCGCTTTCTTCTTGGTTACCTAATATGGCTGCATAGGGTATGGCTTTGGTGCGACGACGGTTGGGGCGACCATTGATCCGTTGCAGGGTTTCCGGGGAAGATTGTAGGGTGGTGTTATCGGGTTGTTGTTCGGGTTCTTCGTCTCGCTGTACTGGAGTAGAAGCCTTCATGACTCGATCGGCCATGAGATCGGCTTCTTGTTCGTAGCGATCGCCTGGCGCACCGACTATCAGTTCAGGTTGGATCTTAATGCTCTTTCCTGGTGTTCGTTGAATTCTAGCTGCCAATGGTTTTAAGTTAACATCTATCCCACTGTATTCTTCCTTCGGTTGTACCTTAGGGGTGAGGGGTTTTAGGTTAACGTCAATTCCATTCCCCTCACTTTCTGGTTTCTGTTGAATTTGTTTCGGCAGCGGTTTGAGGTTAACATCGATACCACTGTACTCTTGTTTCGGTTGCACATTACTGCCCAGGGGTTTGAGGTTAACATCAATGCCACTCATGGATGTTTTACGCTGAATCTGACCCTCTAAAGGCTTTAAATTCACTTCAATCCCCTTAGCTGTTTGTTTTCGTTGAATCTTTTGGGCTAAGGGTTTACGTTTAATTGGCTTCTCGGTTGTTGATTGGGCAGTTTCCGAAGAGATTTTATTCGATTTAGTCGTTTTTTGATCGACTTTTTTGGGCTTGAGTTTCGCCCCTTTTTGCTGAATAGTATGGGTTAATTCGTGGGCTAAAAGCCGTTTCCCACTCGTTGAACCTGGGTTATATTGCCCAGAATTAAAGTAAATATCGTGACCGTGGGTAAAGGCTTTGGCTTGCAGGTCTTGGCTTAACTGGACGGCTGTGCTATCGGTATGGATTCGCACTTGGCCAAAATCATTGCCAAAGCGATCTTCCATAAACGATCGCGTCCCATTGGGTAAGGGTTGTCCTTTTCCCCGTTTGGCTTGAATCCGTTTTTCTACTGTTTGACTGGTCTCGAATGTTCCATCTTGCCGCAATTTATGTCGGTCTTCATCCTCGGTTTGAGATTGCAACAAAGCCGGATTAATTTTCCTGGGAGCTACATCAATTTGACTAAATTGATACCCTAGGGGAGATAGCGTGGGGCGATCGCCTGTCCCCTGATAGTTTAGCACTGGACTTTTCCCCTGCTCGTTAGGAGGCGGCTCGCTCATCGCCGTCATTTGTACAGTCGCACTCTCAGTATCGGTTTCCAGTAAGGGAATATGCTCAGTAAAGGGTTTCGGTGTAGGGAGAGCATTTTTGGCCGGAACTGCGGGAGTGGGAGTGACCGGAACTTGGGTTTTTGTTTTAGTTGCCATAGCTGACGATCTCGCTTGTGGCCCCAGAAAGGAGAGAGTTGAGTTCTATGTTAACATGGCGATCGAGTTGGATGCCAATGAGTTGAGATCGTTGGAATTCTCCAAAAGTCGAATCTGTTGCCGAAATTCCCGTAAGGCAGGACTTCGTCCTATCTCATAACTTCTTTTCAACCCCTCTTTCACCCAATCTGCTATTGGAAACTCTGGAAAACTTTTACTCTGTTCAATTGGCTTATACTCCCCATCTTCTAGAACATACATTTTTAGTTCATTTTCGCCATAAATCCACAATTCTGGAACCCCTAAGCGGAGATAAGCATCGGTCTGAGTTTTAGAGGTAACATCAACTTCAATCGCCGAATCAGGAGGCGGATCGATAGCTAAATCAATCCGATCTTTGCCAATCATTTGTTGATGATGGTCGATATAGAAACAATCATCAGGCTCAAGTCCAAATCCCATTTTTTTACGTTTGAATGTAGTCGATCCAAAGCATTCAAAATCGATCTCAAGTTCTTCTAACAAAATCTTGACCATATCTCCAATGAAAGATTTAGCTCGTTCATGTTTTGCTAGGGGCATTCTGATTTCTAAAGTAGGGTGACTGTAAGCAATGCGACTGGCACGTTTTTCTCCCAGTTCAATTAAAAACTGCTCAAATTCTTCCCAGTTTAGGTCATGAATGAGGAGTCTTTGACCCGGGGGAATATCGAGTTGTTGGAGCTGGAGCGTTAGAGGCATAGGAATCGGTTTGCAGTCAAGAATCTGAATTATATGGTAACATCAAGTCCCGATCAGCTCTGGCTGTTCTGAGGGAGTACTTTCTTGCTCTGATGAGGGATAAGGGCAAGATCTGCCATAATGCAAACAAGAAGAGTAAAATCACAGTTATGGCCAAGTCTCGAACCCTCTACATTTGCAATCAATGTGGGGCAGAATTTTCGCAATGGTTCGGTAAATGCTCTGCTTGCAACAGTTGGGATTCTCTGATTGAACAGGTGAGCGGCCCGGTGACCACCAATAACCGTTTGGGGTTACTCAATCAGGAGTGGCGAAAGGATGGGGGGCGATCGCCGACCCAGAGCGGTCAGCCTCGTGCTGCCATTACCCTGGATGCGATTTCTGACCAAGCGGTTTTACGCATGGATTCGGGATATTCGGAGTTAGATCGGGTACTCGGTGGTGGAATTGTGCAGGGGTCTTTGGTACTCATTGGGGGAGAACCAGGGATTGGGAAATCGACGCTCCTGTTGCAAATGGCTAATCAGCTCTCCCAACGTCATGCGGTGTTATATGTGTCTGCGGAAGAGTCGGGACAACAGGTGAAATTAAGGGCAGCACGGTTAGGAGTGGGAGAGGAAGAGGAAGAAGAGGAGACACCGAAACTGAAACATGGATTTGATGCCGTCATCGAACCGAAACCGAAGAGCAAAAAAGGGGAAAAGTCGGAAGAGCCACAATCGAAGTTTTTTCTGTTACCCGAAACCGATTTAGAGGAAATTTTACGGGAGTTGGAAGCGCTGAAACCCCGTTTAGCGGTGATTGATAGTATTCAAACCATTTATTTTCCGTCTTTGTCCTCTGCTCCGGGTTCGGTTGCTCAGGTGCGCGAGTGTACTTCGGCACTGATGCAGGTGGCGAAACGGGAAAATATTACCCTCTTTATTGTCGGTCATGTGACGAAGGATGGCTCTTTGGCGGGGCCGAGGGTGTTGGAGCATTTGGTGGATACGGTATTGTATTTTGAGGGCGATCGCTTTGCCTCCCATCGGTTGTTGCGATCGATGAAAAATCGCTTTGGCGCTACCCATGAAATTGGCGTGTTTGAAATGGTCGCTCAAGGGTTAGCAGAAGTACCGAATCCTTCGGAGTTGTTTTTGGGGAATCGGGATGAGAAGGTGTCGGGAACTTGTACCATTGTCGCCTGCGAGGGGACGCGTCCGATTGTGGTGGAGCTGCAAGCGCTGGTGAGTCCGACGAGCTACGGTTCTCCCCGTCGCGCGACGACTGGAGTGGATAATAATCGCTTATTGCAGATTTTGGCGGTGTTGGAGAAGCGGGTGGGTATTCCTTTATCCAAGCTCGATACTTATGTGGCTTCTGCTGGCGGGTTAGGGGTGGAGGAACCGGCGGCAGATTTGGGAATTGCGGTGTCCGTGGTGGCTTCATTCCGCGATCGCCTCGTCGATCCGCGCACGGTGATTATTGGCGAGGTAGGATTGGGGGGGCAGGTGCGAGCCGTGTCGCAATTAGAACTGAGATTAAAAGAAGCGGCGAAGCTCGGCTTTAAACGGGCGATCGTTCCCAAAGGTCAGTCTTTACCCGACTTAGGCGTAACCATTATCCCTGTCGGGCGGGTTTTGGATGCGATCGTCTCTGCTATTCCGGTACAACCTCCCTCCGAAGGTTCACCAGAGGCTGAGTTAGAATTGGACGAATTAGACCTTTAGTTATATCATTTCCCTATATACATGCACTGGACAATTGGCTCTAAGCCCCTTGCCTCCCTGCGATTCATTGTCGCAAGCATTTAAGGATTTGATATTACAATACTTTTTCCAGTCGTTCAGCAATCCACACTTTAATCAAAGACTGTCGGGTGATTCCCAACCGTTTTGCTTCGCGATCGAGTGCTTGAATCATCGACTCTGGAAAATCAACATTTACCCTTGTCTGCGTCAACTCGCCCCGTCGTGCTTGGCTCAGATCCAGGTATTCGACAATATCTTCTTCTCCTTAATTTGCTCCTGAATTCGTTCTTCTCGCAAATAATGGATAATGTCAAGATTATCCGTTCTTTCTGAGTTCACTACTAGCACACTCCCTTCATAAGAAAGGTTTGTTTCTTCGTGAATGGGCGTTAAGATAATTTTTCCATCTTGTACTTCTAAACTCAGAGAGGTAACAACCCCTAAACCGAGTTGTTCTTGTACTGCTTCGGGGAGTTGGATGCGTCCCCATTCATCAATCTGAACGGTCATAATACTTAATCTTTTTTAACGCTTCAACCTCATTCACTATTTTAGTTGACCGAATATACTAGCGAATAACTACTTATTACTCGATGCTGGATGGGATCGCACTGGACGGGTTCATGCAGTGTTTTTTCATCTGAGGATTCTTGATAATAAAATCTGGATTGAGGTCGATGGTACAGAAAAAGGAATTGCCTTAGAATTAATGGAGTTAGGCATTCCTCAAGAAGATATTGTTTTAGGATTTATTCGCCCCAAAAATCGCCATGTCACTAATTCTGTAGCGTAAGCGGCGAAGCTCGGCTTTAAACGGGCGATCGTTCCCAAAGGGCAATCTTTACCTGACTTAGGGTTAATCATTCTCCTGGTGGGGCGAGTTTTAGATGCCATTGTCTCTGTCATTCCCGTACAACCCCCCTCCGAAAATTTACCAGAGTCCGAGTTGGAATTGGACGAATTAGACCTTTAGATTTTATTGATACTTGTTTTTTGAGTATTAATTCGCAAGACAGTTGAATAATGCAAATGATATGATATCCCACGATCAAATCAAAAAAATCATAAATCAATCATTAAATGAATCAAAAACCAAGATATTTAATTGAAAATATAAACTTAGCTAGTAGTAATGGAATTGCGGCCAAAACACCTTTTAGTGAAGCCATGTGTCAAGGCATTGATCCTCAACAATACCAGTGTCTGTTAGATGTTGGGTGTGGAAGTGGTATTATTGGTATTTATAGTCTTTTAAATCATCTTCCTTTTGTCTATTTTAACGACATTCAGCCAGAAGCCATTCACTTGACGCAGTATAATCTCAATGAAGAGCAGATTTCCTCAGAACAATATCATATCCTTCAAGGGACTTTTGAATCCATTGATTTATCAAAATATCCTATTGACTTAATTACGTTTAATCCTCCCCAACTACCAACAGATTGGGTAAATATTGATATTTTCAAAGAAGAAGGAGAGAAAAAATTTAGAGATGGAGGCAAAGATGGAAAAGCGGTGATTAACCGTTTTTTTGAATGGTTATCAGGACAAGATACCTACAATATTAGTATTCAACTGGGGGTTTCTTCAGTATTAGCGATCGACTCTTTTTTGCAGACTATAGAGAAACAATTTGCTTTTTCAGGAACCAAAAAATATGAAAACATAGTTCCTGTGCGTCAAATATTGTATCCGGTAGTTACAGCCATGTCACAAAATGAAAAAGATGCTAGAGATATAACATTTCAAGATGGTATTCTCTACAAAAAAATATACATTTTGGAATTCAAATCAAAACGCTAATTTTTTAACTCAATTGTTGAACACAAATGAATACAGTAAAATCCATAAAATTCATTGATTCTATTGGCCATACTCCTTTAGTAGATTTGAGTGATTGCTGCCATCCTAATTCAGCAAAATTGTATGCAAAATGCGAATTTTTGAATCCAGGGTATAGCATGAAAGACCGCATTGCCCAATACATTCTCAACCAAGCTGAAGCCAATGAAAAGTTAACCAAGGGAGATACTATTGTTTGTGCTTCTAGTGGAAATACTGGATGTAGTTTTGCTCTGTTGGCAAGTTTGAAAGGATATAATATTATTGTTGTTACTTCTGAAAAATGCAGCCTAGAGAAGCAAAAGCATATTCGTTCTTTCAATGCTCAATTGATAGTGGTAGGTAAAGGAAATGATTATATGGAATATGCCCATCAATTAGCTGACAAAAATGGGTATTTTAAGGTCGATCAATATAATAATCCCAACAACCCGGAAACTTATTATAAAACATTAGGGCCTGAAATTTGGGAACAAACGAATGGTAGAATTACTCATTTTGTAATGACTGGATCTACTTTTGGTTGTATTACTGGTACAGCCAAGTTTCTAAAGAAAAAAAATAACCAAATCAAAGTTATTCTAGCCGATCCTTTACATTCCAATATTTATGAGTATTATTATCATGCATATTGTCAACATCAATCCGATTATATTGTGAATAAAAAGCAGCCTTATATTATAGAAGGAGCAGGCAAATATAAACCAACAAAATGCTTGGATTTTTCTCTGATTGATAAAGTTATTCAAGTTTCCGATGAACAAGCAATTTCGATGTGTCATAAATGACTGCAAACCGAAGGCATTGTTGTTGGTGGGAGTAGCGGATTAAACGTTTTTGCGAGTAAATGTATCGCCGAACAACTGGATGAGGAATCTGTAGTCGTTACAGTTTTGTGTGATAGTGGTATTAAATACTTATCGAAAATATACAACCCTGAGTTTTTAAGAGAAAGTCAAATTATTTTGGAATAAACTGAATTATGTATAAAATCAAAAAACTATATGGTTCCCAACAAGGTGATGAATTTTTTGAACTTGAACTAGCTGATGGAGAGCGGAAAACAGTAAATATTTGGGATTACTCTACTTTATATTCCTATCCTCATTTATATGAGTATCTAATTTTAGAACAACTCGAATGCAAAGTCTATTTAGTCCTAGAAGACTTTTTGTCTTCTATCAAAGATACCAAACAATGGCGGATCTTAGATATTGCTTGTGGTAGTGGATTGATGGGTAAATTTTTAAAGACTCAAAGTTCTATTTCCGTTGAACTACTGATTGGTATTGATATTTTACCTATAGCTATTACAGCACTGCATCGAGATAATCCACACATTTATGACCAGACCTATATAGTTGGACAATATAAACAGGATGCTTTAAAAGAAGAGCAGTTTAATTGTTTGATTGTTAGTGGAGGTGCGAATCACTTAGAAATTTCTGATTATGAGAGCTATCTTGATTTATTACAGGAGTCTAGTTATCTTATTTTTAATTTAACTAATAATCAGAATGACAGGCGTAGAATGGAGATTTTGCAGTGGATCAATGCTCGTTTGAATTGTCGTGGGAATATCATTTATGAGCATCGAAAATTAATGAATGGTTCCAGTGTAAAACCAGAAGCATTTATTTATCAAAAATAAGCAATCGTATGCTGAAGAAGGGGCTTAAGCCCCTTGCCTATTCTACAGATTACAGATTACCGATTACCCAAACTATAAATCTGACATTTTAACCGAAGATTGTTGTTGTTTACGGGAAATGGTGGTACTGAGTTTATCTAATAATTCCTCCGTCAATTTTTGAAAGGCTTTAGAGCCACGGCTATGGGGATGAGCTATGACCACTGGTAAATAACTATCGACAGATTTCGAGACATTTACATCGGAAGGGATGCGAGTTTTAAACAGTTTCGCCTCACTATAATCTGTACGTACCCGGTTCATGACTTGGCGATAATAGCGGCCGATAAATCCGCCAGCCATGGTGAAGACAATGCCAAGCATTTGAATATCTAGGGGATGTTCATCTTGATGGACTTCTCGCAGTTTGGCTAACCGACGCTCTAAAAGCTGAATCCCGATTAATGATAAGGGTTCTGGACGAGCGGGGAGTAAGTAAAAATCGCTGGCAGTCAGGGCACTGCGAGTTAAGAGATTATAGCCAGGGGCACAATCTAAAATAATGTAATCATATTCGTCGATGATGGGTTTTAAGATCCCCTCAACCAAGACTCTCTCAAAGCGATTCCACACAGTTTCAAAACTGACTTGTTCCCGATAAACGGCTTTTTCATAAATCATTTCTGAAACTGAAAATTCATCATACATATCAATGTCCCCAGGCAGCAAATGGAGTTTGGGGACGTTACAGGCATAGGGAATGATGATATCTTGGATCGGAAAAGCAGCTTTAGCGGCTGGATTAATTGCTTTTTTGACCAGTTCTCTTAACGTGCGTTGATCTCGCCTGAGTTTAGCAAAGTCGGAGGGTGACATCATACTGAGGGTGGCGCTGATTTGAGTATCTAAATCGACAATCAAAACCCGCTTGTCGTGGTATTTGGCAAGACACGCCGCTAGATTAACCGTGAGGGTGGTTTTGCCAACCCCTCCTTTCATATTGACAGTTGAAATAATATGTCCCATAGGTAAGATCCAGTCAGTTCGGTGGAAAAATGTCCAGAAAATGTACAGTTATAAGCCTTTGTGATGCCGAAAGTCGAGCAGAGGGCTTGCATCTAGCAGTTGTGCCTTTCAAATCATAATGCCTATCTACAGTCCAAGGGGCAAGAGACAACAAACAAGAGGCACAACCGGTTTTTCCTGCTCCCCACTGCCCACACCCTACTCAATTTGCATGGTATTATTGAGACTTAATATCGGTTTGTCAATGTTTGCACCCTGGAGATGGGGTGAGAAACAGATTGTTCTGGTATGGTTAAATGTGGCTGCTCTGAGATTGAGGCAAAGCGGGAATGGATTGGATGCGATCGCTGATTTGGATGGACTATCGGTTAGTGGCACTGGTGGGGATCGGTATTCCCTTGGTACTGCTGATTTGGTCGCTGGTGAAACAGTCTGCCGCCCTGATCCGCCTGATGATTATCTATTGGCGGGTGGCTAGTTTACTGATTATCTCCCTTTATTTGATGATTGGGGGAGCGCCCATTGGCTTTGTCAGTTCTATATCCGCCCGGATTTTGATTCCTATATCCCTCTGGTTTTGGATTGACTTGAATGAGGAAATTGAGGATATGCCCCCGTCTCGTGCCCTGAAACTGGCTTTTACGGCTTGGCGCTGGGCGGTAACGATATTGATGGGGATTGGGGCGATCGCCCAATTACCCTCGCTACAATGCGCTTTTTTGCCTACGCAAGAATTAATCCAAAATGACTTTTGCCGACTCTGGTTAGAAGCACCTTGGGGTTATAAACTATTATTCCACAATGCCACCAGCGAACGTTTCTTAGGCTTTGTGGGTATCCTAGGATTGCTGATTTATACGGCTTATCTGAGCTATTTTCTCCTGATTCGCCTCGGGAAACAAGGGCGAACAGCCGTTGGCCAATAATAAATTTAAATGCATCATGACAGATAACAGAAGCATCTACAGCCTATCGTCAATAGTCTCTCTAGGACTGATAATACTTACTGGCTGCGCAGAATCTAACATTCCCCTCCTTGAAATTGAAGTGAATGATGGCTCTTTCGTTGCCTATGGCGTTATAGACCGCAGTGCCATTTCCACGTTTGAGATGGCAACCAAGGACAATCGAGCGATCAAAACACTGGTTTTGCAGTGGGTGCCTGGTTCCATTGATGATACGGCTAATCTAGAGCTGGCGAGAATGGTGCGAGATATGGGGTTTACAACCGTAGTTCCAGAAGATGGACTAGTGTCTTCAGGCGGTACCGATCTATTTCTAGCAGGTGTGCAAAGAGATATTCAGCAGGGAGCTTGTCTCGGCGTGCATTCCTGGGGGGATGGTGATAGCCTTGACGGCCGAGACTTCCCTCGTGATGCAGATGTGCATCAACCCTATCTGGACTATTACAGCGAGATGGGTATTCCTCAGGATTTTTATTGGTTTACTCTTGAAAAAGCTCCAGTGGATGGTATGCACTGGATGCTACCTACAGAAATCCAGCAGTATATGCTGGAAACAAGTGATGCACGGGGTGAGACCTTAAGCGAGATGAATGAAGAAATCTGTGGAGAGCGGGATGAGCAAGCCTGGCTTGAGAGATCGAACTCCTCTGATCGTTGATTTTGAGGGGTTGGAATCTTTTTAGCTCGTTTTTGGGTTGGCCATAACGTAACCTTGTAACCAGCAATATAAATGCGTCCGGAGTCCGGCAGGCGATCGCCAGCACAAATAGACCGGCGAGAATCAGTAACTGACGGTTGCTGGTGGGAGGATTGCGATCTCTCATCGTTAGCTACTACTTTTAACCGGACGAAACGGATATAAAAAGTTTAGTAACGGATAAATTCCACGGGTTTGAATCCACAATCGTCCTTGTCCACTAAAGCGACAAACTAGACCTTCTCCCCCTAAAATTCCCGTTTTCAAACTCTTAAAACTTAATCCGCCAATCATCTCCACATTATACTGCAAAGTGTCCTCAAAAGCAACGATATAACCCGTATCAACTACATAAGCTCCTTCCACCGGAATTTCGATAATTGCCCCATAAGAACTAAACCAAAAATCACCGGTTCCACTGGCTCGCAACAGGAACAAAGATTCACCGCTAAAAAAGCCTTTTAGCCCTTGAAACTCCGTGTCTATGTCGATCGTCTCACTGCAAGCTACAAACCCAGAAGATTGTACGATCAACCCCTTACTGCCATCGAGGGCATAATACTGAATATCTCCTGGCACTCCAGGAGAAATATATAACGATCCTCCTGCTTTTTCGGCTGTAAATTCATTAATAAACAGAGACTCACCCCCTAACATTCTGCCCACACTTTTGAGCATACCGCCCTTCATTTTTGACTGCATAGTGATACTGCTATCCATGGCTGCCATGGCAGAAGCTTCCACTAATACCTTCTGTTGGGGACGTAAATTCAACACCAGGGAGGCATAAGCTGGGGAATGGTCAATTTGATAAGTAAATTGTGACATGATAATGGGTAATGGGTAATAAAAGGTCAGTGAGTAGGATGGGCAGGAAAATATAGCGCTTTGCACTAGGGAATAGGGAATAGGATTGTGATACATGATTTTGGGGATTCAACACTGTCCCTCATAACGCAAGCAAAGTGCTGTAAGTAATATGATTGAGCTTCTATAGCAAGTCTCTCTTCTATCGAGTACAGCTTGAAAGCTTAGATCCTTAGCAATATAAGCTATTGCAAGAGTCCCTCTTGCCCTGCCCACCCTACGATAATTGGCAATTATTTACGCTCAGGCAATTGCGATCCTACCGTGAATCCAAAGCTACCT
This sequence comes from Roseofilum reptotaenium CS-1145, assembly GCF_028330985.1. Classification (NCBI taxonomy): domain Bacteria; kingdom Bacillati; phylum Cyanobacteriota; class Cyanophyceae; order Desertifilales; family Desertifilaceae; genus Roseofilum; species Roseofilum reptotaenium. The sequence goes on from NZ_JAQMUE010000079.1 coordinate 130,556, forward strand.
GAATTATGGGTTTGGCAGTACACTTTTCCCTTGCCTTTGAATCGACAAATAAATCCTTCTCCCCCAAAAAATGCACCCAGCCAACTGGAATTGGCTTTACCAATTTCAAAGTCCAAACTCCGTTCAAAGGCGACAATATGACCCGTGTCTACAATATATTCGCCATTGACATCAATCTCATAAATTCCACCAAATGAGGTAAGAATCACGGGACCGACTCCTGAGATTTTTAACCAAAAAATAGCTTCACCTGAAAATAAGGATTTTAAGCCTTCAAAGCCAAGGTCAATAATCACATTAGAGGCACAAGCTAAATAAGAGGCGGCTTGTACCACTAATTCTTGTCCTGTCATCTCGTAAACCATGACATCTCCCATCAGTGTAGGAGCCAGAAAAACTTCACCATTAGGAGTGGGCGATCGAAATACACTTAAAAAGAGGGATTCTCCGCCTAACATGCGCTTGAGTCCTCCCATAATTCCGCCCCCTTTTCCTTGGCGAAGGGTAGTACTGGTGTTGATAGAAGCACTCATCGCCACCATGGCTCCCGCTTGAGCAATGACTTCTTCACCACTGTTGAGCGTCACTTTGGCGATCGCACTATCAGGCTGCTTTAGTAATTGAATATCCATAAGCTATAATTAAATCATCTCTTAATTGCGGACTTTCGGACGTAAAAAACTGACCAAACCACTCATACTTCTTGATTGCAGGTAAATCACTCCTTTTCCTTTTAGACGATTAACCAAGCCTTCCCCAGAAGCGATTGAGCTAAAAATGCCCCCTGATAAACCAATGCTCATTTTGATATTGGGACTATAGGCAACTAAATGGCTATTATCAACAATAAATTCTCCCGATACACTCTCTTGAGAGATGCCACCATAAGCACCAAAAAAAACTTTTCCGCTACCGCTTACTTTCAACGTAAAGAATCCCTCTCCAGCAAACCAACTGGCAAAACCAGCCCAACGTACCCCTAATTGAATGTTGGGATCGCTGGCAATATAAGCCCCCGGTTGTAAACAAAGGGCATTTCCCGTTAATTTGACACATTCAATATCGCCAATTAAGGATTGAGTAAATACTACAGTTAAAGGCTTTTGGGTCTTATTTTGAAAGCGATTGACAAATAGGGATTCTCCCCCGAAAAACTTCCGCAGTAGGGCAGAGAAAAAGCCCCCAGAAAACTCGGTTTTCATGGATAATGCCGCATCCATACTCGTCATCGCTCCCGCTTCAGCAATGATTTGTTCTCCAGGGTTCAGGGTGACAAACACAGCCGCGAATGCGGGTTTATAGCGAATTTCATAGGACACAATGTTTAAACCCCTGTACTATAAATCTTGATTTACGGACAGGGGTATCATATTTTTTGAGTGGGAAGGGATTTTTTAGGTTTGTTTTAAGCTTCCGTCACTCACAGTACTTAAGAAAGATCATTAAAACTCTTGGATAGGACTTCTGCAAGAAGTCTCTTAAAAGCGATCGCTCTCTGGAGCCGTTCCTCCAGGATTGAGTCCGGGCTGACTGAGGAAGAAGTTTTCAGCACTATCATTTTGATACACACAATTGACCTTGGGATTACTGTCAATACTGCCCGTATAAGCAAAAGTATTCATCCGATTCTTACAATCATTAAACTTATCACGGGGCAGGAGATTGCGCTGTTCCAAAATCACCCAGTTATTGCGCCGGAGTACACATCCCGGTTGCATCGCAGGTTGAGAGATATAGACGCTAAAGGGGTTTAAGGTAACATACAGGCGAGCATCCATCACCATCGCACTCGCTCCAAATTTCACACATAATTCTGGATCTGGGGCACTGCGATCGATAAAATCACGGGAAGCCACATTTTCGGGGGATAGAGTAGTCGTGGAGCTAAAGGCGATCCCAATCCCGATCCCCAGAACAAAGATCCCTCCCATCAAAGCCACCAACGTATAGTTAAATGGAGAAGATTTGGGGCCAAAATTACCGGTTGATTTGCGTCTTGAGCTGGTTCGAGTCATAAATTTTAGATTAGCACAGAGGAACGGGAGAAGCGGGGTTGAGCCACTCTAAACTCTAGTATGACGAGTTTGGCCACAGATTGCCTACTGATGCGATCGCCCCAGCCGCCAAAACTCTTTTGCTTGGTGCCATGAGGCACTATAGTAAAACAAAGGCCATACCTGGCTCAACCCATTTGCTTGCTCGTGTTAGGAGAGTACATTATGTCAATTCTATTTCAACTATCCCTATTTGCCTTAGTTCTTTTATCCTTTGTCTTAGTAGTGGCTGTTCCCGTTGCCTATGCTCTTCCCCAAAACTGGGAACAATCTAAACCCTTGCTGTATGTTGGTTCTGGATTCTGGGCGATCCTAGTTGTCCTGGTTGGCATCTTGAATTTTTTTGTGGTTTAAGATTCTGGGCAGGGGGCAATCCTTAGTTATCTTTGAGACTAACTGTTGTCCCTCCCTAGAAATAAGCCTTTTCAAGGGCAATGACTTGAAAAGTTGGATGAGAGCAAGCCTTAGAAATGGGGACTATAGCGTTAAACATAGTTCTCCCCTTACCGATTACCGATTACTGCGCAAAGTGCTATAACTATGACCGTTTTTGAGGGAACATTTACTCAGACCGAGGGACTAAGATTTGCCATTATTATTGGTCGATTTAACGACCTCGTAACTGGAAAACTACTCGCTGGGTGTCAAGATTGCTTAAAAAGACATGGGGTAGATATCGATCCAAATGGGACTCAAGTCGATTATATCTGGGTTCCGGGGAGTTTCGAGATCCCTCTAGTGGCTCGGCAAATGGCGATCGCCAATCAATATGATGCCATCATTTGTTTAGGAGCCGTGATCCGAGGCGACACCCCCCATTTTGACTATGTATCGGCTGAAGTGTCCAAAGGCATCGCTGCGGCTGGATTTCAAACCGGAGTCCCGGTTATCTTTGGTATCCTCACCACCGATACCCTACAACAAGCCCTAGAACGGGCTGGAATTAAAAGTAACCTGGGTTGGAATTATGCCATGAATGCCCTAGAAATGGCCACCCTCATGCGCCAAATCCCTAAGTCTCAACCATCCTAGTAGACTGACCCTCTTCCCAATCTGCGCGCCCATATCGTCTTCGCGTCCGGAGTGTCCCCGTGTCCCCCTGTCTTCTTCTCAGACTCCCCCTCAACAAGTTTTAGACTAGGGGACTGGTATTGAAGTACAAAAATAGGGTATTATAGAATGTCTGTGTTATAAGCAGATTCGGGTTATTCCCAGGGTAACTGGTACAACCCCCTTGTAGAGGTTTGGAGGCTGCGAAAATGCGTCCCCACTGTAAACCCCAGCAAAAGATACGGAGATAATTACTAGGAAATCATTCGCATGGTCAATCAGGAATTAATGGCTACAGACATCGGTTTTACGCACGAAGATTTTGCTGCACTGCTCGATAAATATGACTATCATTTTAGCCCCGGCGATACCGTAGCTGGTACGGTTTTCAGTCTGGAGCCAAGGGGCGCTCTGATTGACATCGGCGCGAAAACCGCAGCATACATTCCCATTCAGGAAATGTCCATTAACCGCATCGATACCCCAGATGAAGTCTTACAGTCTAACGAAACCCGTGAGTTCTTTATCCTTACCGATGAAAATGAAGATGGACAACTGACCCTCTCCATTCGCCGCATCGAATATATGAGAGCGTGGGAAAGAGTCCGGCAACTGCAAGCAGAAGATGCAACAGTTAGGGCCCAGGTATTCGCCACAAACCGAGGTGGAGCCTTAGTGAGAATTGAAGGACTCCGGGGATTTATTCCTGGTTCCCATATTAGCACTCGCAAACCGAAAGAGGATTTAATGGGTGAAGAGTTGCCCTTAAAATTCTTGGAAGTGGATGAAGACCGTAATCGTTTAGTTCTCAGCCACAGAAGAGCGCTTGTAGAACGTAAGATGAACCGCTTGGAAGTGGGCGAAGTCGTCTTAGGGATGGTACGCGGTCTCAAACCTTATGGAGCATTCATCGATATCGGTGGAGTCAGTGGTCTACTGCACATTTCCGAGATTTCCCACGACCATATCGATACGCCCCACAGTGTATTCAATGTCAATGATGAGATCAAAGTGATGATTATTGACTTGGATGCCGAGCGAGGCCGGATTTCTCTGTCTACCAAGCAACTCGAACCTGAACCGGGCGATATGGTTAAGAATCCCGATTTGGTTTACGATAAAGCCGAAGAAATGGCAGAGCGCTATCGCCAAAAACTCCGCGCTCAAGCTGAAGGGATTGAACTTCCTCAAGAAGGCTCGACTCCAACGGCTGAAACTCCTGTAGAGGAAGGGACAGCAGAAGAGACACAAGAGTCGGTTGAGGCTGTAGAAGAAGCCCCAGCAGAACCCCAGGTAGAAAATGAGGCTGAGGCTGAGGCTGAGGCTGAGGCATCGGAGCCGGAAGAAACGGTTTCAGACATCCCAGAAGAACAGTTAGCGGCTGCTGAATAGAAACCAAGGAAGGAGCTATGAGACCCTGGTGTGGGTGGGCGAGTCCCACCCAACTTTTTGTTATGGCGCTTCGCGCTAGGGAATAGGGAGTCGAAGTATGGTAACCGTTGTATGTCACGATCGCCAGTTTGAGAACATCAGCGCTATCCTATTCGATAAGGATGGAACCCTTGCCCACTCAGAACCTTATCTACGCCATCTGGCCCAGCGAAGAGCGCGCCTTATTGATGCCCAAATCCCTGGAGTCGGAGAACCGCTACTGATGGCCTTTGGGTTGGACGAACAGGGGTTTAATCCAGCCGGATTAACGGCTGTGGGGAGTCGTCAAGAAAATAAAATTGCAGCAGCGGCTTATGTGGCTGAAACGGGACGGTGTTGGCTGGAATCGTTGGAAATAATTAACCAAGCGTTCCAGGAAGCAGATCAGGTCATGCAGAATAAGGCCAAAGAAACAGTAGTACTGCCTGGAGTGGCTGAAGTGTTCGACCGTTTGCGGCGATCGCATCTAAAATTAGGCGTAGTCTCCTCCGATATCCGTGAAAATATAGAACAATTTCTCGATTTTTATCAACTCAGAGACTATATTCAAATTATTCAAGGAGCAGAACCCCACTTAACCAAACCCAATCCTCAAGTATTTTGGTCTGCTTGCGAACAGTTGGGAGTCTCTCCCCAACAGGTACTGATGGTGGGTGATGCTCCGGGAGATTTTACCATGGCGCGCAATGCCCAAGCCGCCGGAAGCATTGGTGTGGCTTGGGGATGGAGCCGACCACCGAATCTAGACCAAGCGGATGTAGCGATCGCCAAATTAGACGAAATACAAGCGATCGGTTAAATTGGGATGTTAGCTGGAGTTAAGGATTTTCTGACTCTACACAATTGAATCAACTTTATGGAAACCAGTTCCTAGTTTCTGTAGGCTCTCTTAGACAAGAGATAAAATCACTTGATTCGAGTTCAACCTCATTAAACAAAAGGAGATTTTTCCTTGGTTCGTCGCTATTTATTTACCTCAGAATCTGTAACTGAAGGCCATCCTGATAAAATCTGCGATCAAATCTCAGATACCATCATTGACGCTCTGCTGGCCGAAGACCCTGCCAGCCGTGTAGCTGCCGAAGTCGCTGTCAATACTGGATTAGTCTTAATCACGGGTGAAATCACCTCCCAAGCCCAAGTCAACTACATTGATCTGGCGCGGAAAAAAATTGCTGAAATTGGCTATGTGCATAGTGAAGGCGGCTTCACCAGCAACAGTTGCTCCGTCCTAGTTGCCCTTGATGCCCAATCTCCTGACATCGCTCAAGGGGTTGATGCTGCAGCCGAACAACGGGAAATGTCGAGTGAAGAGCGCTTTGACTCCACAGGTGCAGGAGACCAAGGGTTAATGTTTGGCTTTGCCTGCAACGAAACCCCTGAATTAATGCCCCTGCCTATTAGTTTGGCTCACCGCATTTCTCGTCGGTTAGCCGCAGTCCGCAAAACAGGGCAACTCTCCTATCTGCGTCCTGATGGTAAAACCCAGGTGACCGTTGCCTATGAAGACGGTAAGCCTGTTGCTATTGATACCGTTTTGATTTCCACCCAACATGCAGCCACCATCGGTGAAGTGACTGACAACACGGAAATTCAGAAAAAAATTAAAGCGGATCTCTGGGATGCCGTGGTACTTCCTTCATTTTCTGATTTAGAGATCAAACCCGACAGTGCAACCAAATATTTTGTTAATCCTACCGGTAAATTTGTAGTTGGTGGCCCCCAAGGGGATGCAGGTCTAACTGGACGTAAAATTATTGTTGATACCTATGGTGGCTATTCTCGTCATGGTGGTGGCGCATTTTCCGGTAAAGATCCCACTAAAGTAGACCGTTCTGCTGCCTATGCTTGCCGATATGCAGCTAAAAATATTGTTGCGGCTGGGTTAGCCGATAAATGTGAAGTGCAATTGGGTTATGCCATTGGGGTTGCTCGTCCCGTGAGCATTATGATTGAAACCTTTGGCACGGGTAAGGTCAATGATGACCAATTGTTAGAAGCAGCCCAAAAGGTCTTTGAATTCCGTCCGGCGGGAATTATTGAAACCTTTGGCTTGCGTACCCTACCCCAGGAACGGGGAGGACGTTTCTATCAGGATGTAGCCGCCTATGGTCATTTCGGCCGAAATGACTTAGATCTGCCCTGGGAAAAAACCGATAAAGTGGAATTACTTAAGGAAGCCGTAAGTGCAGCCACGACAGCCGGTTAACTTGACTCAAAACCTTAGCCAGTAGGGGGAATCATGAACGGACCCTACTGGAGTATTTTCCTGAAAAGCGATCGCTTGCTAAACTTAGAAGCGATCGCTTTTATTTAGCAAGGAACTCGTTAAGTTAGGACCGCTAAATTGTGGGTTTAAGAAACAGGCAATGGAGAACAGAAAATGTCTTAGTTTTCTCTTCCCTTTCTATAGAACTTCTCTCTTGTGGAGGAATACAGCTTGAAGCCTTAGATCCTAAGCAATACAAGCTATTGTCCCTATTCCCTAGCGCGAAGGGCCATATACCCCTCTTCTGTCAGTTTCGGAAATCGCGATCGCTGTATCCCCTATAGACAGAGATATTTGCCGATCTGACTAGATTTTTGAGTTTCTGTTAGGAAAAAACGTCGCGATCGCGGATGCGGCAAGAGTTCTAGAATTCAGTCAAGACAAGTGTTTTCCCAGTTTGACAGAAGAGGGATACAGCAGTTTCCTCTGGTATGCGGTACATAAATGGCGGTTTTTAACGATAGCCAGAATAGCTCAAAGCTAGATTGAGTATGCTATTCACTCCCCCCACTCCCCCATTCCCCCACTACCGCGCGAAGTGCTGTATCACTACTGTATGATCTTGCATTTGACAAGGGGCTTAAACCCCTGGTTATTATATAGGGCAAGAAATCAATTTATATTTAGAGTTTTCAGTACATTCACTCTTCAAAAAATAAAATATGTAGGAAAACTTAAAGAATATTAGTGACTCTTGGTTTCCCTGTATAGTTATTCCTGAAAACTGAACTGAATCTAAAAAATACTGTATGCTAAAAGAGAGACAATATTAAGAGCTTCCTTTGTCCTAGAAAAAACGGGTGTCAGGAGTCTCAGTTTCTTTAAAATTCAACCTTTGAAATTTTTTTCCCTAAAAACTTAACTTTTTTTAACTTAACGCCATGATTGTTCATCAAAATCCATTAAGGAAGTTTGACATTTACCAACAGTCTCCTCGTAAAAAGCGGTACATCAGCATTGTTGCTTATTTTGACCGCCATGGCATCCTGAATGACTATGTTGTACTCAACAAAAGTCTCAAGGTAGATTGGGCCAGAGTCATTTTCCAGACCATCTCTCTGAAACTGTTGATGGCTTCTTTTCTGGGTTTAGAAGGATGCCAAAAAGTGACGGTCAAAGGTGAAGGATTTAAGGCTGTGGTTATGCCCATTAATAGTGGATATCGAGCCATGATCTATGAGCAATGCTCTGAACTCGAAGAAACATTAAGCAATGTCAAAAATGATTATACTAGTCGCCTGGTTAATTATAACTAGGAAATTACTCCATCAACCTTCTACAAGAAAAAGGGACATGGGCAAAATTTTCACGGAGGACTGGGGATTTGATCGGATGGTATTCTCAGCGTAAACTCAGGAAAATTAGGTATTAAATGAATAGATTAATTCCTGACCAGACCGGTTAAGTAGGTTTGGTCTAAATGATGTCCTACAAACCGATCAATTGTATGCAACGCTGGATCAAACAGATTTTACTGGGGTGCTTAACCCTAATCACCATTATCTCCTGTAGTCAATCTAATCCTGATAATGCTCAACTGACAGAATTGAAATTTGGAGTTGGGCCGTATTTTCCGACTCCTGGTGAAAACCGAAGCCAGTTTGAACCGTTATTTAACCAACTGGCAGAAGGGATAAATCTTAAAGCTGATGTGACGGTGACGGAAGACTGGGTGGGAATTTCCGAAGCCTTGAGATCGCGGACCCTAGATGTAGCCTGGTTAGGCCCGTGGGGCTATGTCTTGGCCAACCATAATGATCCGTCGATTGAAGCGATCGCCACCGTAAAATATAAAGAACAACCGGTTTATTACTCTATTCTCATGGCTAAAGCGGATGCGCCCTTTGATACCCTCGATGAAGCGATCGCCCAAAGTCAGAACGGTCCCAAACTTAAACTCAGTTTAGCCGACGTTGGCTCTACATCCGGCTGGCTGATTCCCCAAGGAGAATTTAAGCGACGCGGTATCGATCCAGAAGCTGTATTTGACTACAATGAAGGGGCATCTCACGCAGCCCAGGCGATCGCCGTTTTAGAAGGTCAAGTTGACATTGCCTCTGACTATGACCGGAATATAGATGTCCTCAATAGCACCGGACGCATCGACCGTTCCCAACTGAAAATCATCTGGCAATCCGATCCTCTCCCCAATGATCCGATTGCCGTGCGTGGTGGACTGTCTCCAGAGCTTAAAGCTCAATTGCAACAACAGTTAGCGAATCTTTCAGTAGAAGAAGCACAAACCCTATTGCCAGAAAACTATACCGGGTTTGTACCTTCCGATGGCAGTAACTATTCACCCATCCAAGCAGCCGGTAAATCAGTCGGTAAGCTCTAATGCTGGTCATGGGTCATGGGTAATGGGTTGCCCTCTATGCCTTTTGCCTTTTGCCTATTCCCTATTCCCTATTCCCTAATGACTAAACTCGAACCGAGATCGCTCCATTCTTTCTCCAAGTGGGAGTCTATTCTCAATACCCATGAGCAAGAGCAGCGCAGTTTAGGACGACTGCTGAAACGAGGATTTTGGGGAGTCGTGGCGATCGCCGTTTTAATCGCTAGTTGGCGGTTATCGGAAATCTCTCCAGCAGACTTTTGGACGGGTTTACCGCGCTTGGGGAATTGGTTAACGCGACTTTGGCCCCCGGATTTTGCGGAATTACCCGATTTTTTAATCGCTACGGCTGAAACCTTGGCGATCGCCATTATGGGAACCCTCACCGCCATGATCGCCGCTATTCCCCTCTCTGTCTGTATCGCTCGACCCCTCTCTCCCATTCCCCAACTCGCTCCCGTCTTGCGTTTGCTACTCAATCTTCTGCGGGGTATTGATACAGCGATCTTTGCCCTCTTTTTCGTCTCCATTGTCGGATTAGGCCCCTTTGCTGGGGTTTTAGGAGTCGCTTTTCATACAACTGGATCAATGGCCAAGCTCTATGTTGAAGTTCTAGAAACTTTGCCATTAGAGCCGATAGAGGCGATCGAAGTAACAGGAGCCGATCGTCTGCGGACATTTATTTTTGCGGTTCTTCCCGAAGCCCTCCCTGGACTCATTGGTATTACGCTCTACCTCTGGGAATTTAACGTGCGCTCCTCTGTCATTCTCGGTATTGTCGGTGCAGGAGGAATCGGTTATGAAGTGCTGGTGAGCCTGAAACTGTTGGATTTTTCCCGCTTAACCACAATTTTGTTATTGATTTTAGCCATGGTGAGTGCGATCGATGCCCTCAGTGCCTATGGACGAAAGCAATTAACCCTTAATCCTTAGTACTTATAGCCGTTCCCTCCCCCCACGTCCCCATTCCCCCATACCCTATCCATCTCTTATCCAAACGATAACCTCACTCAGAGAATCCATCTTCTATACTGGGGTCATCTATGTTCGTTTTTTCTCCTTAAGAGGATAACTGGGTTGAAGACCATGAAAAGACGTTATTTCCTAACCTTCTCCCTCGGACTGTTAGTTAGTTGTGCCGCAAACCGGCAGACTTCAGACGATACCACCCCTGTGGACAATACTTCTGTAGCTCCCTTAAAATTAGCCATCAGCGATGTTCAAGGACTTGAAGACCTCAAAAGAGACTATGAACCCTTTCGGGCGGCGCTAGAGGAAAGCTTTGGGAAGTCGATAGAATTTTATCCAGTTGATAGCTATACAGAAGTCGCTTCAGCTTTGCAAGCAGGAGCAGTAGATCTATCAATTATTGGGCCGTCTGAATATGTGTTAATTCGCGCTCGGACGAATGCTATTCCTGTGATTGGCATTACTCGACCGAATTATCATGCAGCGATCGCCCTTCCCCCCAACTCGCCAGTACAATCGATCCCAGATCTACAAGGGAAAACCATTGCCATGATCAAAGTAGGTTCTACTAGCGGTCATTTAGGGCCAACTGATATGTTTGTCAGTGCGGGACTCGATCCCAAAACCGATTATCAAGTCAAAATGTTAGGTCGAGAAGGCTCCTTAGCCGCACTAAAAAATGGGGCAGTAGAGGCTTGGGCGGGGCCAATTACCGATTATGAAGACTTTTTAGAAGCAGAAGGGGTTTCTCCTAGTGAGTTTCGCCTCTTAGCTAAGGGGCCTGCTCTACCCAGTGATGTATTAATTGTTAATAGTCGGATGAAACCAGAGGAAGTAGAAAATCTGCGCGATCGCATCTTAGCCGATCAAGAGTCCATCGTGAGAGCGTTAGGGTTTACTACAGCCAACAAAAGCAAGTACAAAGCATCTACGTTAATTGCTGTAGACGATCAAGATTACGATATGATACGCAATGTATATCGCGCGATCGGAGAAGGGAATTTCCTCTAAGGTAATTGGTCTTTTTCGATCTCAGAAGGTTTGAGTATAGCAATGGTCAGTAACTCCCTACGTTGGACGATGATTGATCGATTAAACCAGTGGTGGACTAACTCATCCTTCAGGGATCGGGTGGTGGAGCAGATCAATCATCTGAGTATTGGTCAGAAAATTGCGATCGGATATGGATTCTCCTTGGGAGTTGCCATTTGTGGTTCCTTAGCTGGGCTGTTTATTGGAGAATATTATCAGCATAGAGCAAACGAAGAATTGGCGATCGCCTCGCGCCAACAACTTCTCCTAAAAGATCAGGAAAATGCCATCCTCGCCATCCGTTTACATCCCCAAAGACTCATTGGCATCCTCGGAGACACCATTTGGTTTAGCTATGAAGCGGATAAATTTATTGCTGATATCGACCGGGTAGAACAAGCCAACCAAGCCTTTGAGCAGTTTTTGCAAAACTATGCTTATGCTTCCGATGTTGATCTGCCAAAATTGCAAGACACCCTAGCTAGATACCGTCAGGTAACCCAACAATATAAAGATCTCATTCTCGAACTTTGGCAACAACTTGACCCCCCTAGTCTCACCGCCAACCAAATTGCACCCGCACGGCAAACAATTATCAATACTCTCACCTCCCAAGAAGCCACAAAAATTGAAATTGAATTTGACCGCTTGCTCGAAAATTTGGTTTGGATTGAAGAAGTCATTGATAACCAATATCACAGAGCAGAACATGAACGCATACAAGCCGAATATCTGCGGCGGTGGATTATTGTTGTCAGTATTGCCAGTTCTCTCCTCCTCTCTAGTTTACTGGTTTTCTTAACCAGTTCGGCGATCGCTCGTCCCCTCCAGTCCCTAGAACAAGTCGCCACCCAAATCACCCAAGAATCTAACTTTAACCTCCGTTGCCAAGTCACCACCCAAGATGAAGTCGCCACCGTTGCCCAAGCCTTTAACCAACTGGTAGAACGCATCAGTATCTATACCCAGGAACTCGAACAAGCTCGCTTCGCTGCTGATGAAGCCAATCAAGCCAAAAGTGAATTTCTCGCCAACATGAGCCATGAACTGCGAACTCCCCTCAACGGCATTCTCGGCTATACCCAAATCATGGAACGTACCCAAGACCTCAATACCCAACGGCACGGAATAGAAATTATTGAACAATGTGGAACTCACTTACTCAATCTGATCAACGATATCCTCGATTTAGCCAAAATTGAAGCCCGTAAACTCGACCTTATTCCCCAAGAATTCCATTTGCCAGCCTTTCTTTCGGGTATTGCAGAAATGTCTAGAGTTCGTGCAGATAACAAAGGAATTCAATTTCAATATAGCGAACACCCAGGACTACCCAAGGCCATAATGGCAGATGACAAACGCCTGCGTCAAGTCCTCTTAAATCTATTAGGAAATGCAATTAAGTTTACCCATCAAGGGCGCACTATCTTACAAGTTTATCCCCTTGAAGACTTACCGACGACTAGCGAAAAAAACATCTGGTTAAGATTTAGTATCCAAGATACTGGAGTGGGCATGAGCTTAGAGCAAGTGGAAAAAATCTTCTTGCCCTTTGAACAAGTCGGCTCGAAAAGTCAACAAGCCCAAGGGACTGGACTGGGTTTAGCCATAAGCCAGCAAATTGTGCGCTTAATGGGTGGCGAAATTCAAGTCACCAGTATTCTTGGTCAAGGGAGTCAATTTTGGTTTGACTTAGAACTGCCCATGGCTGAATCTTGGGGAACCATTATTCATCAAGAACAAAACGAAATTGTAGGTTATGTTGGCCATCGACGCAAAGTGCTGATTGTTGATGATAAGGAAGTCAATCGACAAATGCTACGAGAAGTGTTACTCTCTCTAGGTTTTGACTGTTGCGAAGCGGCCGATGGAGAAATCGGATTAGCTCAAGCAGAAAAGTTCCATCCCGATCTGATTCTTACCGATTTAGTCATGCCTGTTTTAGATGGTTTTGAAATGACCCGTAGACTTCGCACTCAACCTCAGTTTGAAGGACTTACGATTATTGCTTCGAGTGCCAGCGTCTTAAGTCAAGATCAAGTCGCCAGTCTTGAGGCTGGGTGTGATGATTTCTTGAGTAAACCGATTGATTTTCAGCAATTGTTTTCTCTGTTGAAAAAGTATCTATATTTGGACTGGGAAACTCGTTCTCTAGTCCCTTCCAACCCGGCTGTTGAACCGATCAATCTTCCAAAATCACAAGAAATCCCGCCTCTAGAATCGTTGGAAAAAATTATTGAAGTGGCGAAAATTGGCGATATTGAGGCTATTGAAATAGAGGTAAAAGCGATTCAAAAAAACAATATCGGTTATCATGGATTTTGTCAGCAAATCATGCAAAAACTGGATGAATTTGACGATCAAGGGATTATTCAATTGATCAATGGTTATACGAAGGGTTGATGTTAGCCTTTTTTCTTTACGATAGCAGTGAATGAGCGAGTAAGGACGATTAGGTTATGATTTGGCAATAGGCACGAATAGCAATAGGAAAAAGGAAAAACAGGGTTTTTGGCAAAAACCCTGTTTTTCCAACATGATGTGGGTAAATAGTGGATTATCTACAGGATATATAACAGAGTAAAGAGGACAATCCAGACCACATCAACAAAGTGCCAGTAAATCTCGGCGGCTTCTACACCAAAGTGGGACTCTTGGGAATAGTGACCGGAAACGCGCGATCGCCACAATACGCCCAAAATTAACACTAATCCGAACAAAACGTGCAAACCATGGAAGCCCGTCAGTACATAAAACGTACTGGCAAACACATTATCAGTTAAGCCAAAGCTGAGATGGAAATACTCATACAACTGTCCGATGAGAAACACAGCTCCCATCAGGGCAGTAATTCCAAACCAGAGTCGGAGTCCTTTTTCATCACCTTTATTTTTAATCGCATCCCCAGCCTTATGAATGACAAAACTACTGGAAATCAGAATGATGGTATTAATGCCAGGTAGAAGCAATTCCAGTTCTGTGCCTTCCGGTTGCCAGTCGGGTGAGGTGAGCTTAAACGTAAGGTAAGCGGCAAACAATCCCAAAAAGATCATCGACTCCGCAATCAGGAACATCAGAATCCCGAATATGCGATGATCTGGATGTTCTTCATGATGGGATACCCCGTGAGTTTCTTCGGCATATCCCATTACAGTTGCTGTGGCTTCAGCAGAACTTTGCATACAAAAATCCTCCAATTTAGGGAATAGGGAATGGGGAATGGGGCTTGGGATAAACCGGGTTTCTGGCAAGTTTTGCGATTCTATGCCAGATTTTCGTAGAAACCCGGTTTCTAGTTTCCGTGCCCAACTAAGCAGAGGGTTTCATTTCTGCTAACAATTCATCCACCGATTTTTCCTCTTCTGATTCTTCAGTATCAATCCCATAATCATAGGGACCAGACCAAAGAACGGGGGGTTCTAAGAAGTTTTCCACTGGCGGTGGAGAAGCGGTTAACCATTCTAGGGTTAAGCCATTCCAAGGATTAGCCGGTGCAAGAGAGCCAGCTAACCAACTCCAAGTGGCATTAATTAAGAAAGGTAAGGTGGAGATCGCCAGAAGAATTGAACCCACTGTACACACCATATTAATGGTGGCAAATTGAGGATCGTATTCGGCTACCCGGCGAGGCATTCCTTGTAAGCCTAACCAATGCATGGGGAGGAAGCAGAGGTTAAAGCCGAGGAATGTTAGTACAAAATGTACTTTACCCCAGGTTTCATTGAGCATTCTGCCGGTCATTTTGGGGAACCAGTGATAAATCGCGCCATAAATGCCGAAGACACTGCCACCAAATAGGACATAGTGCAGGTGAGCGACGACAAAATAGGTATCGTGAACGTGGATATCAAAGGGAGCAGAAGCTAACATGATGCCGCTTAAGCCACCCACCACGAAGAGGGAAACGAAGCCGAGGGCAAATAGCATGGCACTGTTGAGCCGAATTTTGCCGCCCCAAAGGGTGGCGATCCAGCTAAAGACTTTGATTCCAGTGGGTACGGCGATGATCATAGTGGCAACCATGAAGAACATGCGTAACCAGCCGGGTGTGCCACTGGTAAACATATGGTGCGCCCAAACGATGAGACCCAGGAAACTGATGACGAGACTGGAGTAGGCGATCGCCTTATACCCAAAGATTGGCTTACGTGAATGCACGGGAATAATTTCCGAAATTACACCAAACAGGGGGACAATCATGATGTACACCGCTGGATGGGAATAAAACCAGAACAGGTGCTGATAAACAATCGGATCGCCGCCCCCCGTGGGATTAAAGAAGGAAGTCCCCGCCATTAAGTCAAAGGCTAACAGGACCAGTGCGCCCGCTAAAACTGGGGTAGACATCAAAATCAAGATGGAAACCGAGACAGTTGCCCAGCAAAATAGGGGCATATCATAAATCCCCATGCCAGGCATTCTCATGTTCACAATCGTGGTCATGAAGTTGATCCCCCCCAGAATGGAAGAGGTTCCCAACAACAGCACACTGATAATCCAAATGAATTCCCCGGCCTTATCGCCTGTCGTACTTAAGGGCGGATAGGCAGTCCAGCCTGCTCCAGGAGCGCCAACAAAGAAACTTGACATCAACAAAATGCCCCCTGGAATAATTAACCAGAAGGCAACAGCGTTGAGCCGAGGAAAGGCCATATCCTTCGCCCCAATCATCAGAGGAACCAGGTAGTTGGCTAAACCGGCACCAGCAGGAACAATCCAAAGGAAAATCATCACAGTTCCATGAACCGTAAACAAACCGTTATAGAGTTCTCGGCTGACAAAATCCACTTCTGGAGTGGCTAATTCAGTACGGATACCAACGGCTAAGAGTCCTCCGAGAATGTAGAAAACAAAGGAGGTAACCAGGTATTGCATCCCGATTATTTTGTGGTCGGTGCTGAAGCTTAAGAAATCTCGCCAACTGGGACGATAGGCTTCAACAGCGGCTGATTCTTGTGGTTGTGACATAGATATTAGGGAATAGGGAATAGGGAATAGGGAATAGGGAAACCAATTTTTCCCTTAAAAATCCCCCTTTTAAGGAATGAGCTAGACCTAAGATTACAAGGCATGATGGTGTTCATGGCCCATAGTACCCATGGCTTTGAGGGCGTTTTCATCAATACCCATTTCTTGGGTATAAGGCACTAGATATTCTTCGGAGGAGAGGTTGGCCACTGGAGTTCCCAGATTGTCCCCATCCACTGAGGCAATTTGCTCATTTACCCATTGGTCAAAGTCTTCTGCGGATTCAACGATGGTTTGGGTTCTCATCCCTCCATGGTAGGAACCGCACAATTCAGCGCAGACAACGGGATAGGTTCCCAATTCTCTGGGGCGCAAGCGCAGTTCTGTTTCCCGGCCGGGGATGGCATCTTGTTTGACCCGGAATTGGGGTATCCACAGGGAGTGAATCACGTCAGCAGCTTTAATGTTCAGTTGTACATCCCGGTCTACAGGCATATGTAGGTCTCCACTGACAATCCCGGTTTCTGGATAGGTGAAGATCCAAGCATATTGGAGGCCGAGAACATCCACAACGAGATCGGGGGCTTTACCCACTTCTTTGGGATCTGCGCCGATACCGATCGCCACTCGACGATTTGCTTTTTCCAGTGTCGGTGCTTCTTGTGACAGGGGCGCGGCGATCGCGGCTCCCTCTATATGCGCTACCTGTTGACCATGATCGTGGGATGCCATCGGATCGAGTCCGCCCATATTGGTATACACATCGAAGCTATAGACCCCCAAGCCTAAAACAATCATCGCTGGAATTGCTGTCCAGACAATTTCTAGGGGAATATTGCCTTCAATAGGGGGGCCATCCGTTTCGTCTCCCGGTCGCTGGCGGAAGCGCACGATCGAAAAGATCAGAATACCCTGAACCAGTAAGAACAGACCAATGGAAATGGTCATCATAGTATTAAATAGTCCATCAATCCAGGGCGCTTCCTCGGAAGCAGCCACAGGCATTAAACCATGATGTTGACCAAACCAGAGGCTGATCAGAGTTAAGAGAATACCAGCAATTAGGGTGATAATGTTACTCGGAATATTCACAGTGATTATGCTGATCCATCTTCAAGGGGTTGAACGTTTGACATCCTCACCGGGCGCTGTTGCCACGGTGATTCCTAATTCATGTCCGCGAAGCGGAAACCTCACGTTAGCGAGAGCTACCCTCCGCAGGAGGCTTTAGATTTCTGCGTCTGAGAACTGCCTCCACCCTAGTCGCGAGTTTATGGTCTTATGTTCGCTCCACAGACTATTCCCGCGAGCCACGCGGTTCTGAACAATGAGATCCCTTTTTCAGAGAAAAGAATCTTCACTTCTCTACTTACGTTAGAGCAGGTCTTCTCGATCCAGGCGTTATCCTAAGCTATCCTTAATACTTTTTTCAGGAATGGGGAGACACTCCAGACGTAAAGAGAGTCACGTACCCATTACCGATGATTGAGAATCGAAAGAAAAACAAAAGCCTGGCTGGGATTGGCGATCGCCTGATTACAGTAGTAGACCAGTGGCATTAGGCCAAATGGTCTTACCCTCTATTTTCGGTTGGTGAGCATTCGCTCACGAATTGTTTAACATGGATTGATAATTTATTGCATAAACGAGCGTGAGTATGGACATGGCTAATTTCACTCTCCATGAACAAATAGAATCCAAGCATCAAGTTCACCCTAAACAAAGAATCCTCAATTTAGTCGTCAAGCTTGTAGTAGCCACAGTGCTTTTAATGGCAGTGGGTAGCGCGACTCGGGTGATGAATGCGGGTTTAGCTTGTCCAGATTGGCCCCTGTGTTACGGAACCTTAGTACCAACCCAACAGATGAATCTACAGGTATTTCTGGAATGGTTCCATCGTTTGGATGCCAGTTTAATTGGCTTAGGGGCAATTTTCCTCATGGGTTTGTCCTGGTGGTATCGTCAGGAACTCCCCCGATGGTTACCCTGGGCCGCAACGGGGAGTTTAGGGTTAGTAGTCTTCCAAGGACTGCTTGGAGGCCTCACGGTTACTCAACTCTTGCGGTTTGATATTGTGGCCGCTCATCTGGGAACTGCTCTCTTATTTTTCCTCAGTCTGGTCATCATCTGGATGTTGTTGCTCCCCTATAACGGCACAGGAGCAACCGGAAAACTGCCCTGGATGGGCACAGTAGCCGCCAGCTTGGTCTACATTCAAAGTATTTTAGGAGCGCTCGTCGCGTCCCAATGGGCCGTTCATCAATGCTTAGGCGGAAATCAGCTCTGTGCAATTATGCATAGCCATATTGCTGGCGTACTTCCTCCCCTGATTACCACTGCTATTCTGATTATCTGGGCCCGGCGCACTCCTGCGCTGCACCCCTTGCTACGGCGCTTAATTCACTATGCAGCAGGTCTTTTAGTCTTACAAATTCTGCTGGGAGTGGGGACGTTGTGGTTACATCTACAAGTGGAACCCCTAACCGTTGCCCATCAAACTATTGGCGCATGTTTATTGGGGATTTTAACTGCCTTTTCAGTTTTAGCATGGCGCGATAATGTTCCGAATCACTGAGGCGATAAAACTCCGTTTCGCTTCGCGATCGCCGCATTCTCCCCGATCTCCAGTAGGAAAAACATTTCTTCGATCACTAATGCCCTATATCAGCGCAAAGCGCCATATTGATCTATGCAAGACACCGCAAGACTTTCCATCTCTTCTGTTCAACATGCTCTTCTGGAGACCTGGCGCAATTACTATCAACTCACTAAACCTCGTATTATCCCCCTACTCCTGATTACCACAGCCGCCAGTATGTGGATTGCTTCAGAAGGCAAAATCGATCCCATCCTCTTACTTGTTACCCTTACTGGGGGAACCTTAGCTGCTGCGTCCGCCCAAACCCTCAACTGCATTTATGACCTGGATATTGATTATGCGATGATACGCACGCGCAAGCGTCCCCTTCCTTCTGGAAAAGTTCAACCGCGACATGCACTAATTTTTGCCTTAATTTTGGCTGGATTATCCTTTGGATTATTAACCCGATTTGCTAATCTGCAAGCTGCTCTTTTGGCCATGATGGGCATTGTCTTTTACATGGTCGTCTATACCCACATGCTCAAGCGTAATACCCCCCAAAATATTGTGATTGGTGGAGCGGCTGGATCAATCCCCCCCTTAGTCGGTTGGGCCGCAGTTACTGGGGAATTAAGTTGGGCTGCTTGGTTATTATTTGCCTTAATTTTCCTTTGGACTCCACCCCATTTCTGGGCCTTAGCTCTGATGATTCGGGAAGATTATGCCAGCGTAAACGTGCCCATGTTACCTGTGGTAGAAGGGGAAGAAGTGACCACCGAGCAAATTTGGATCTATTCTTTATTGGTGGTTCCCGTTTCGTTGATGTTGATTTATCCCTTGGGAGTCTGTGGAGCAGTCTATGGCGGGTTTGCTTTGGTTTTAGGAGGAATTTTCCTCCAAAAAGCTTGGGTTTTATACCAAAATCCCAAGGATCTGCCGTTAGCCAAGTCCATGTTTAAGTATTCGATTTTGTATATGATGGTATTGTGTACGGGAATGGTGATCGATAGCCTCCCCATGACCCATCAGATGGTACAAGCTTGTACCGGTCATTTAGAGACCTTGATGGGTATGGTGTTGAGTATGAGTTAAGATCATTCATCTCTGTCTGTTCTCTGTTGTTTGTTTTGCCCGCTACGGCGGGTTTTTTAGTGGTAGACTAGGGCTTTAACTCGATGGGCGAAGGCGATCGCGAAAATCCATGACTGCATCGAATTGTTCGCTAGGTTTGACATGACTGGCTAAGAGAGATACATCTAAGTTGGGGAGAAGCTCACTTTTGGCGATCGCCTCATATCCTGTAGAACGCAAGCGATACAACGAAAACTTCCCCTCTTTCCATTGCCACACTTCCTGGACTCCCAAACCTTGATAAATCTGCAATTTATCCACCATACCGCTTGTGACGACCACTTCGATCGCTAGATCCGGGAATTCTTTCTTATGATCCAGACAGTAACACTCATCGGGTTCCAGTCCTCTTTGCGCCATCTCCCTACGAAACGTCGCTGAACCGATAGCATGAAAACGAATCCGCGCTTCTTGAAAGTAGGCTTCCAAAAGCATTCCAATCATCGTTTTCAGTTCTTCATGCTCTCGTGAAGTCGCCATAATTTCGAGGACTCCTTCTAGGTAACTCAGTCGCAAGTTAGGAAAATCATTTCCCAGAGTGGCTAACAAGAGTTCATATTGCCGCCAACTGACTCCTGACAAAACTAGGCGTTGTTCGGCAGTGGGGAGGATAGAAGGAGAGATGGCAAAAGAACTCATAGGCAATCTCTATTCTTACAAGCGATCGGGTTATACTGCTTTGATATTAACATCTGTTCAGAAAAGCGCGATCGCTCTTAATCATGTAGGATCTCCATTCCCCGCTCGTACAACATTTTTGCATAATCCGTCCAAGTTCCCTGTCCCCAATAGCGAAAACAACTGGTTTCCAGCAGTAGAACATAGAGCAGCGCCTGTTGATAATCTTCCTGTTGAGTAACGGTTGAATCTTGGGCTACTAAACCCTCATACTTTTGATGAAACAAAGCACTTAAATGATGCATCGGCTCCAACACATTTTCATACCCTTTTACCCAACTCAGATCGTTTGTCCAAGAGGCTCCATCCAGATGAAAATTGGGGTCATTTTCCTTTAATTGAGTTAACACCCCTTGCACTTTCTCTGGAGTCATATCATCCCCCAATTTGTGCCAGATTTTATGTTGCTCTACAGCTTGACAAACGGGATAATCGTCCGGCTTTACTCCGGCGCTTTCGAGTAATTCTAAATATTCTGTCCCATTTAAGCCAACAACTCCATTACTTTCTTGACCATTGCCTTTAATCTGATGCCATACTGGATTAAAATCACGGGGATACTCATTCATCATCACGCCCCCATTTTCACCATCGGCAATTTGAGTGATACAACTGGGCAGATCTACATTTCCCAAGGTTCTTCTAGAGCGCGTTTTCGCTTCATGATACGGTTGCATTTGTGCGACTAACTTCGTATCTGAACCTTGAGTTTTAATCAAAGCAATAATACTGATTTCTTGCCCTTGGGAATTGCGAGCGATTAAACAATTGGGCACATATTTATCGTCCTGATGCAGAGGGCTGCCATCTAAACGCTCAACTGAATGTTCCTGCACCAATAACCAGCGATAGCCACATTCTTTTAAGGCTTTAATATATTCATAGAGGGTATCTGGATGGTTGGGAAGATGCATTTCTGGTGGCGAAAATCCCTTAACTTGCTTTAGAGCTTCTGTACCAAAAATTGCTCTAAATTGATGCTGCCATGCTAGAATATGCAATTTAAGATCGGGAATGGGCGTAGAGGGAACTACGGCATGACTCCACATCGTTCCCAACCATTCTACACAATCAGAATAAGGGGATTTTGTCAAGTTTTTTAGAGAGGCTAGAATATCCTCGCGCCCCATTTGTTGTAATCCCCAAAGCAGGTTACCGGAATAATCCAACATGATGCGTGGATGACAGCCTTGATTAATCAATTCTGGGATAAATTCTCCCATCCGTTGATAACACCAAGCAAAGGGAGCTGCATTGTGATTATCTCCTTCTTGGAGATGCTCAAACATATATTGTAAATTGCTGATTAATGCATCATTTTCTCCTGCCGGAATTGTAGGTTGGTGCATATGCAGGGCACAAGCAAAGGCAGCACTAATCTGGTTGATATTCCAGGTTTTAGAGCGATAAATGGGGGTTTGTTCTTGGACAATGGCGGTAATTTCTGCTTCTGAGCCACAGATAGGAGGTAAGGGAGTGGGATTCATGGGGTTTAGACGGCGATCGGATTGTGATTTACAATTATTTTATTCCTTAAATCTATAGGGTATCAGTCATGACCCCAAAAGTAATTATTATTGGTGGTGGTATTGGTGGATTAACCTGTGCTATTGCCTGTGTGCAAGCTGGATTAGAGGTAGAACTCTATGAAAAACGGACATGGGAAGGCATGGTATCGGGGCCGGGAGGTATTTTTATCCAACGCAATGCCATGAGTGTCTATGAGAAATTGGGCTTGGCTAAAGCACTGTATGAAAAAGGGGGGAAAATTAAGAAAGGGGGCTTTAGCAATGCACAAGGAAAGCCTTTATATATTAACTCTCCTGAGTTTGTTAATTGCTCGGATTTAGGGGTTTGTCTGGGTCGTCCTGTCTTACAGAAACTGTTATATGATGCACTGCCGTCAGGTATTGTGCAAACCAACAAGAAGTTTGTGGAGGTTAAGGAAAAGGAGGAAAAAATCGAGGTTTGTTTTGAGGATGGGGATACAACCTGGGGTGATGTTTTGGTTGGTGCGGATGGACTCTATTCTCAAGTTCGAGTATCTTTGAATGCAGACAAGGTACTAGACCCCCCTGTGTATAGTGGGATGCGATGTTGGCGTGGATATTTTAACCCAGAAGGAATTAATTTTAATCCAGAGTATACTTGGATGGAATATTGGGGAAAAGGCGATCGCCTCGCTTATTTTACCATAGGCGACGGTCAACGCTCTTTTTATGCCTTTGATAATGTGCCTCTAGAGAGTCCTAGGAGTCAACCCGGAACCCGAAAGTCGCTCTTGCGCCAACTGTTTAAACACTACAGTTCACCAGTGCCTCAAATTATTGAAGCCCTTGAAGAAACCGATATTTATGAAGATAACATTTATGACCGTTTACCTCTAACCCCAGTTTGGGGCAAAAATCGAGTTACCTTAATCGGAGATGCTGCCCATCCTGTGCAACCGAGTATTGGTCAAGGGGGATGCATGGCCATTGAAGATGCCTATGAATTAGTGTACTCAATTAAAACTTGTGCAGATTTATCCCAACTTGCTCAAACTCTACGACAATTTGAGCAATACCGTACACCACGCATTACCCAAGTGTTTGAATCTTCGCGCCAAATCAGTTCTTTGGGTCAATTAGAAAATCCTCTGAGTTGTCAGGTGCGGAACTGGATTTACCGGTTAACACCGACTTGGTTAGGAGATTTACAGTTTAAGTGGTTGTTTGATTATCAACCTTCTGGGCAATATAGTGCTTCGCGCGGTAATGGGTAATTGGATAGTGGATGTGAAAAAAACTGAAATTATTGCTTTTGAAATGATGAGCAATGGTGGGAGTCGAAGAATCCGAGAATCGATGCGGTTACCGGGGTTAGCAATTGGACTGCTGGAAATGGGTTTGGAGCGCGATCGCACTTCCGATAATACCACGGTCGGCACTTGGTTTCTTGCCCAACTCCAGAACTCAAGCACAACTAATCCTTCTGGAGAGTAATATGACGCTCCGGGTCTAGGGTTAACCACTCATCTTGGCGCAGCTCTTTCATTAACCGAGTGACGGTTACCCGAGTTGTACCAATGGTTTTGGCTAAATTCTGATGGGTTAACTTCACCGGTAAGCGTATTCCTCGACCGTCTTCGGTGGATTGGCCCATTTCGTGAGCTAATAATAACAATAATTGTTCTAAGCGCTCTTTTACACGTCGATGACTGACTAAAGCCAGAATTGATTCAGTTTGCCGTAAACGACGACTCAATTGCTCCCATAAACTGCTGCATAAGATGGGAGATGTTTCAATTTCGGTCAGGGTAAAGCGCATTAACCCCACATTCGATAGAGCAATAGCTTGATAACTTTCAATCCGAGTTAAGGGTAAACCAAAGGGCATAGAAGGGACTGCGAAGCCTAATAAGGATTCTTCACCATTGGTCTGAATGGAACTTAAACTCACTACACCCCGACAGACCACCCAAATATCACTAGAATTGAGGGGAATCATTTGCCCACCAACAAAGTCTACTAAACTCCGACCTTGATAGAGGTCTTCAAGCAGTTCACGGAATTGGATTTGAGAATCACGGGTAGGCAGAAGTGAGGAAACCATACAAAAGTCCTAGTGTATGAGTTAATGTCGGTTCCCTTGCTAGTCTAGGACGTTACATTCATAAACAGGTAATCTTCAGGTTAAGCTTTGGTTGAGAGGGTGCTAAATGGGAATGGGGGGTTGGGAATGGGCCGTGGTTTTCCCCTTTCTAATCAACTCTTTCTTTGGATTACAATCGAACTATCTCACCTTGAAATCCTTTTTAGACAACAGCGACATATCTGAAACTATGGTCAAAACACTGCAAGGAGGAAAATATACCCTTGATGAAGAGCTGGGTCAAGGTGGGTTTGGATTAACGTTTAAGGCGACCCATCATTATCTGCATCAGATAGTGGTGATTAAAACTTTGAATGAGTCGATTCGGAAACAGCCTAATTTTCAGGAGTTTGAGCAGAAGTTTCAGGATGAGGCTCGCCGCTTGGCGTTGTGCGTGCATCCCCATATTGTGCGGGTGAGCGATTTCTTTACGGAAGATGGGATGCCCTATATGGTGATGGATTATATTCCAGGGCCAACGTTAGCTGAGTTGGTGTATCCCGATCGCCCCTTAAATGAGGATCTCGCGATTCATTATATCCATCAAATTGGAGCAGCGCTAGAGGTTGTCCATCAGAAGGGTGTGTTGCATCGAGATATTAAGCCCCAAAATATTCTGTTGCACGAAGGCACTCAGGACGTGGTGCTGATTGATTTTGGTATTGCCCGAGAATATGAGCAGAATTTAACCCAAACCCATACCAGTTTAGTTTCAGAAGGCTATGCTCCTATCGAGCAGTATATGCGATCGCAGCGTCGCAGTGCTGCCAGTGATGTTTATGGACTGGCGGCTACCCTGTATACGATACTGACGGCCAGAATACCCGTGGCTTCTATTTTACGCGATCGCCACCAAATGCCAAGCCCCAGAGACCTCCAACCCCATCTGAGTCCTGCGGTGAACCAAGCGGTGTTACGGGGCATGGCGCTGAATGCTGAAGACCGACCCCAAACTATTCGGGAATGGCTGGATTTATTGCCCCAAACATCACTTACGGCTATTCCGACTACTCCTCAAGCCACTACCCCCACCCCTTCATCCACCAGCCAAGCCGCCACTATTGCCCTGGTTCCGCCGTCTGTGCCTCGTCCGAGTACTACAGGTACATCGGGAACTGTGAAACCGAGTAGTACGACTGAACCTCGGCCATGGCTTTGGCTGCCGATAGTGATTTTAGTGGCGATCGCTGGTTTAATCGGAGGAGTAACCGCCACCCTACAACGGGCTAACCGTCCCTCTGAACCCATTGCGTCCCCCAGTCCCCAACCCTCTCCATCACCCACTCCAACGCCACAAGCTTCTCCATCACCCTCGCCCACTCCGACACCCAAACCTCCACCCTCGCCCACTCCGACACCAGCACCTTCACCCAAACCCCCACCTAAACCCACGCCCTCGCCCACACCAACACCCGCACCTGCCCCCGTACCTACCCCCGCACCCGTTCCAACTCCCACCCCCCAACCGACTAAACCCACTCCCCCTCCCGTGGCGAGAGGTTTTCCGCCTGGAACCTCAGAAGCACTCGTGCTAGCGGCTCTTGGAGAACCGAGCCAAACAACACCCGGACTCTGGGGAACCAAAGCCATCAGTTATGATTTAGGCAAGATTAAATTGGGATATTTACTCGATCCCAATACTGGCACAATTCGACAAACGGAAGTCTCTTTTGACCCAACCATCGATCGATTTATCAGTCGGGTGATGGTTAATGGTATGTTAGGCAGTAACGCTCCCCTAGCCGTGATCGATGAATTTGAGCGAGTACACCGAGGTCAAGCCAGATATTATGAATTTTCCCACCAGAACTGGAGGGGTGTAATTGAACGAGAAAGCAATGACCGTATTTATGTCGCCGTTTGGGACAAGCAGTTGAAATAATTAATGGGAATAGGGAATAGGTATTAATTCAACAGTCGCTCTAACTCCACGACATAGACCTCCCCTAATTCCTGTCCTTGAATGGGAATACTTTGATAGCGCAATTCTCCCCGTATTTTAACTGAATCACCGATCGCCACTGGCTGCGCTTCTGTTGTAGCAACCACCACTACAATCGCCGTATCATCTTCTAACTGATAGGCATAGCCATTGAGCAGGGGAATGAACTTAACCACCTGACCTTGAATCTCAACCGTCCCGGAAGCAGTGGGCACTAAGTTCTCAATGGGGGTAATCCCATCAGAGGGTAAACTAAAGGGCAATTCTAGACTACATCCCCATAAACTGGCGATCAACACTAGGCTAATCAATCTCCACCTCCTAACCCTTCGCTTGTGCATGAGAGTATTGTGGACTCTACTCAAAATTACGTTTTGATTCTAGCGAAAGTTGGCAGGAGGGAATGGGGAAACTCTCACCGTTGGCCATTATCCGTGCTTCGCGCTATAATTCTCTGTCCCTTTCTCAATTGATTTTTGGCATGGCAAACGATATCTCACAAATTCTCGATGGTAAAGCAACGGCTCGCACTATCAGAGCAAGGTTAAAAGCTGAAATTGAGTCCTTACAACCCCAAATGGGCCGTCCTCCAGGGTTAGCGGTACTCTTGGTGGGAGATGATCCGGCTAGTGCCATCTATGTAAAAAATAAACAAAAAGCGTGCGAGCGCATTGGCATTGAGTCTTTTGGTCGCCTGTTCCCCGCTTCCACCGAGCAAGCTGAACTTGAAGAAGTTATTGCAGCGCTTAACGAAGATGAGCGAGTGGATGGTATTTTAGTGCAACTCCCCCTACCCAAACATTTAGATGCGGTTGCCCTCTTGCATCGGATTGACCCTCAAAAAGATGTGGATGGACTTCATGCAACCAACTTGGGAAAATTGGTGCGCTCAGAAACGGGACTGCGCAGTTGCACCCCTGAAGGAGTCATGGCTCTGCTGAAAGAATATAACATTGAGATCTCTGGAAAAAATGCCGTTGTGGTCGGACGCAGTATTTTAGTCGGTAAACCGATGGCGTTAATGTTACTCGAAGCCAACGCTACCGTAACGATTGCCCATTCGCGATCGCAAAATTTATCTGAAATTACCCGCTCTGCTGATATCCTAGTTTCTGCGGTAGGCCGACCCCAGATGATTACCGCTGAATGGGTTAAACCTGGTGCGGTGGTCATTGATGTGGGAATTAATCGTATTCCTAGTAATGAGGGCAAAGGGAAATTAGTCGGAGATGTGGATTTTGAATCTGTCAAACCTATCTGTAGCGCCATTACCCCTGTTCCTGGTGGGATTGGGCCGATGACCGTGGCCCTATTATTGCAAAATACAGTATGGAGTTACCGTCAAAAGATCGCATAAATTTAAAGATCTAACCTTAACCCAAATCCCATTCAGAATGGTACGAACAAACGACATGCAATCTCCTCGATCAGCGATCGCCTTTGATTTAAACTCTTATTTAGGCGATCGCAAGCGCCAAGTAGAAGCTGCCTTAGATCAAGCGCTCCCCCTGCTCTATCCAGAAACCCTCTATGAGTCCATGCGCTACTCCCTCTTAGCTGGAGGTAAACGTCTACGTCCTGTTCTCTGTCTGGCGAGTTGTGAGCTATCTGGGGGCACCATAGACATGGCAATGCCGACTGCCTGCGCTTTAGAGATGCTGCATACCATGTCTTTGATCCATGATGATTTACCTGCCATGGACAATGATGATTATCGTCGGGGTAAGCCCACCAACCACAAAGTCTATGGGGAAGACATCGCTATTTTAGCCGGGGATGGACTGCTAACCTACGCCTTTGAACATATTGCCCGTCAGACTCAAGGAGTGGGGAGCGATCGCTTATTACAGGTCATTATCCAAGTTTCCACTGCCGTTGGTGCGGCGGGGTTAGTTGGGGGACAAGTGGTCGATCTCGAATCTGAAGGTAAATCGGATGTTGATATCTCCACTTTAAACTATATCCATACCCACAAAACCGGCGCATTACTCGAAGCTTCCGTCGTTTCTGGAGCCATGCTTGCGGGGGCATCCTCAGACTTATTAGAGCGTTTAAGTCAATATGCCAAAAATATTGGTCTCGCCTTTCAGATTGTCGATGATATCCTCGATATTACGGCGACTTCTGAAGAACTGGGAAAAACCAGTGGTAAAGATGCCCAAGCCCAAAAAGCTACCTACCCTAGTCTTTGGGGAATTGAGAAATCCAAACAAGAAAGTAAGTCCTTAATTGAACAAGCAAAAGCTCAGTTAGAGGGGTATGGAGAAGCGGCGAAACCCCTACTGGCGATCGCGGACTTTATTACTGCCCGAAGTTATTAGAGAAGAGGAATGCAGGTTGTGAATGAGATTCTGGGGAACCGGATATTAATCATCGCTTTGATTGCTTGTTTGAGTGCCCAGGCGCTTAAATTAGTCGTTGATTTGATTAAACATCAAAAGCTCAATATTCGAGCTTTAGTCACCACGGGAGGAATGCCCAGTTCCCATTCTGCCCTGGTATCTGCCTTAGCGACTGGCATTGGTATGACGACGGGATGGTCAAGTCCAGAATTTGCGATCGCCACCATTTTTGCCATCATTGTTATGTATGATGCCGCAGGGGTTCGCCAAGCCGCCGGTAAACAAGCTCGTATCCTTAATCAAATTATTGATGAGTTATTTCAGGAAAACCCAGAATTTAATGAAGACCGTCTCAAAGAACTACTCGGCCATACCCCATTTCAAGTGATTATGGGACTACTGTTAGGCGTAGTCATTGCCTGGTTAGCGTGTCGTTATACATTCTAATGGAGAATGGGGAATAGGTTATGGTAGCTAGGTTTCAGTATTGAACCGGAGTCCTAACCCACTCTTTCTCTGCTATATAAACCAATCGTAAAAAGCTCGTTGTTTCATATAGCGATCCTCTAGCAATACGAATAAACCGTTGGTTATCCTTAAAATGCCACCTTCTTCGACCCTCAGTGATATTAGCACAGATGCTATAGTTTTTCTCAAATAGATGAGATAAATCTTGAGCCTCCTCTCCCAGGGGAGAGGGGGTTGGGGGAGAGGGCTTATATAGTCCCTTGGAATAGAGAAAGGCTATACTAAGGTATTGAAGGAGAAAAAACGTCAGACCCGATCTGCATTTGAGCTGCTGATATCGAGATGAAATTACTATTGTTTAATCCAGAAGAGAAATCGACCAAAATGCCTAAAATTTGCCCCGTTGCTTGAATCCGAATTAAGGTATCATTAGGCATGTTGCCTGCTACATTTTGACTCGTATCAAACACTAGAGCAGAAAAGGTTAAACCATCTGTCAGGCCAATGAGATCTTCAGTACTATTCCAATCAGCAATCTGGTCAACTAGGATGGGATTGTCATTGGCTTCATCAGTACGGAAAATCAAAGTATCTGCACCTGCCCCACCATTGAGGATATCGATGCCAAGATCGCCAATGAGCAGATCTTGCCCTGCTCCCCCATTGAGGATATCGTTACCTTGTCCCCCTCGAAGGCTATCATTGTCCCCATCTCCATTGAGGATATCGTCACCGAGGTCGCCGCGTAAGAGGTCATCGCCGTCTTGAGCATTGAGAATATCACCATTTTGCCCGCCTATAAGGCGATCGTTTCCTCCACCTCCGTCTAAGATATCATTACCCTGATTGCCTAAAATAACTTCACTCAAGGATGAGCCAGTCACGATGTCATTACCATCGAGGGCCCAGAGTCCTCCTGGAAAGTTAATGAGAGAGCTGGCACCGGCTGTAGAATTGAGGACAATAATATCATCACTATTCGTTGCCAGCAGCCGAGAAATAGGAAAACTCGAGTCCGGAGTTAGAGTGCTATTATTGCTAGACATAGTTAGTTAGATTTTTAGTAGAGGACAAAGAAGTTGAAAAGGATGCAGGGCAAGGGTTAGATGGAAGTTAGTGTAGCCATACTACAATAGATAAAGCGCAATAACAACAGTGTGTAAATCAGCTCAAGGGGTGACAAGGGGGCTAAAGAGTAGACTGTATAAGGGATAGGGAATTTAAACCCTTCTGAAAAAACAAGCGTTTATGAGGTTTGGACTCCATTAGTTCTTGAGCCAAAGAAGACCAAGATTGAAAGGCGTGAACCCACAACAATCCATAGCAGCCCATATAAAAATGACTGTGACGTTTTACTTTACGTTCCTTTTCTGTGGGGCGGGCAAGATAAGAATTGATGGACATTTTTCCCCAAGCTATCCCTTGTAATGTGGCCCAAGTATAAGCCATTGCTATGACTAATATAGTAGCTAATAACCGTTGCTCATTTACCCTGGTCTCTTCTAGATTATAGCCCCCTGTTTTACAATCTTTGAACAGGGTTTCTATTCCCCATCGAGCCGAATAAAATGATAAAGCTAATTCCATATCATCTAAGCTCGTCAGGATAAACCAGGCTTCTTTTGGCCCCTTCCCTCTATACTTTCTTTTCCAATAAGCCGTTAGATTAAAGGGCCCTAGCTGATGAGATTTTCCACAATAGACTTCTCGGTAAAATCGGCTCATTCCTGGTCTAATTTCTAGGCTCTCTAGGGACTCATATAAAGATGAATTCTCCGCGATGCAGGTACTCTTTTTTTGACGCAGTACAAAGTCTACACCCCTTGAATATAGCCACTCACCCAACTTGACGCTCTGAAATTCACGGTCTCCTATTACTACTATTTTATACTCTTTCAGTAGCTCCAAGACGGGACTTAATACTCTTTCTTGTTCTTCGAGACTACTACTGCCTTTTTTCCTCAACATTTCCCAATATACCGGCAGGGCATGAGTCCCCCACACTAGACTTAACATCATCACATTTCTTTCTTTCCATTGAGTTCTATCTATCACCAATAGCAGATATTCTTGGTGAAATAATCCTTTCTTCTTTTTCTTCCCTTCCCTTTCTTCTTTTTCTTTTTTTAATAATTCTCTCACTATCGGAAACCAGACTTTCTTGGCATTTAGGCTTTTCAGACTCAGTAACCTTTGAATACTTCTAACTCGACTGGCTACTTTTATCGGTTGAGGAAATCTTTCTGCTAGTTTCGATAGGGCTACATTTCGACACCCTTGCACTACCAATACTAGCAGATTTAACGTTAAATATTGTGTCAGACTTAAATGGGCTTTGAGGATTTTCTGGTATAATTCAGGGAACATTTAGATTTTTGGTGGTCTCTACCAGACCACTTTACTCTTTTAGCGATCGCCAGCTCAACCCCCTTCACTCCCTACCCTTGAGCCGCCTTGTCACCCCTTGAGGTAAATCAGTTGTGAAGATCTGACTCAGAAATTTGACTGAAGGCTACAGAGATCGCATTATCTAATGCCTGATAAGTTCTAGCTCCGAGAGTACCTCATTTATTCGAGAAAGCCTATATCTGCGGCTTTAACCAATTGTTTCCCAACAGTATCTTTAGCAAAACTATCCCATGAAATCACCATTTGCCAAATCTCATTGGCTAACTCTTCCGCTAACCGATAAACTTCCAATTCTTCAAAATCTGGTCTTCCCATTACCTATTACCTATTACCTATTACCCATTACCCATTACCCACTACCTATTCCCCTCAGCAGGATTTAATTGGGCTTGGGGCACAGAGTCATTTCGATCCCCAATTTTTGCACCTTCCAAGAGTTCAATAAGCAATAAATCCATTTCCTCAAACGTATAATTTTTCTGGAGTTCTGCTTGTAATTTTAGGCGGAAATTTTCCCCCAAACGCTCTTTCAATTGCTGTTCCAGCATATCGGGCGCTTGGCTTTGTCCCTTCAGATAAGATTTACGAGGATTAAGGGTGAGCGCCTGAATAATTTGTTGTACCAGTTTTTCGGCAATTTGATCGGGAAAACGGCGTACACCAGGAACTTTTTGCAGTCGCTGATACCAACCTGACTTTTGCAGTGTTTTATCCACTTCGTAGCGTAAGAACGCTTCGAGATCGGGGGAAATTTCCGGCAGTACATTACAAGCCGTGACTTCCCACACTCGTCCCGTAATACTGCCAAAGCTACGTTGTTTTTGTTCTCCATTTTCTATGGTAACTTCAGCTTCAGGATTCGCATCACGAGGAGTTTTAGTAAAAGCTTTCTGAATTAAACCATCACTAATTCGACTTTGCAGTTGCCCAATTCCACGATTAACCACGACTTGAGCTAGTTCTTGACTAAAACTGGCAATAAAATTTAAGCCCAAATACTTTTGTACTGGTTCTAAATCAATTAAATCGGACTGGTTAAAGCGAATGACTAAGGGAATCACGCGCAAGCCAGGTATCCAAGGTTGCAGTAAGAGTAAATCATAAGAACGAGTACCGATCGCCAGTCCTAAACTGATCCCTTTCTCACGATAAAATCGACCCAAAACCTTGACGATAAAATCGACCCAGTAAATTAATAAAAATGGAAAATCAATCAGCAGAAAGCGATTGGCAAATTCTCCTGTACTATCTAAGTGTCTATAGTACATTGATTCCACTAAAAAGTAAAAATTATTCCGCAGAAAGTCTATCGATTCTCGCCAATTATCCTCCTGGAAATTCTCCCTAGACCAGAATTCATAAAATGCATCTTTAGCCGATAAATCTGCCCACAATAACTCAGGGGCAATGACCTGAATTAAATTTGGATTCCGGAAAAGATTCAGTCGAGATTGAATCATTTCTCGGTTGGCTTGATTATCGTCACTATAGATATAATTTTTCATCATTGTTTTCATTCGGTTAACTTTGCCTGATTTGTTAACTGAATTAATGGCATATTCTTCATCGATCATCCGATCGGTTAACTCTTTTAATCGCTCTAATTGTGGCTCAACCAGGGCAGAGTCTGGGCCTTCAAATTCTAAAATAGCTTTTAATTGAGCCACTTCTCGCACATAGTCTTGCGCCCCTCGATCGGGTTCAATGCCTTTAATAATGTCATAATCGAGAACTGGTTCATACAAGAGTAGAAAAGGACGAATTTCGATATTAAACTCACTCCAATGGCTTCCCCAACCACGACGGGCAATAAAGTCACGACTCCAATATTGGGCGATCGCCGCATTTAAATCCGTTAAGCCTGTACTCTCGATAATTCTTTCCTGAATTTGATGTAAATTACTATATCTACCCAGTAGTCGAAATGGGGGATTCTCCACGAATATATCCATGCTTCGGGCTTGCACTTGGGAGAGTAACGACTGAACCGCTAAAGATTCTAAACCTTCATTGGCGATCGCCTCATTTAATCGATCCACCAAGGCTACATACTCTTCTTGAGGGATATCCTTCCACTCAAAAACCTTCCAATTCAGCCATAAATGCTGATTGCGAGATCGAACATAGGTGGCATCAAACAACACTAAGCCTACATTGAGCAAAATAATTAAGGCGATCGCTCGTTCGTACCACAGACGTAAAGGACGTAAAGACCGGCGCATACTCATCTCAGCCTCCCTGTGGAGACTCCCAGCATACCCGAAGAGTTGGTGGCGAGAGGAAGCGGGGGCTTCTTTTTGGGGTTCGATGGCCCAAAAAGAGGCAATCTAAAAGCTGTAAGCATAACCATCTTTACCATGGATTAAAGTACAATATTTGTGCGAAATTCCCTGAACTAGTCCAGTTTTTGTTGAAATATTGAAACTCCCTGTGGAGCGCACAGCAACACGGCCGACATAAGTTCCAATCTTTTTTCCTTTGGTGACAACTACTTTTACAATGTCACCTGTTTGAAATCCTTTGACCAACTTTTGACGAGGCACATAACGAGTCGGGAATCCATATTTATCAGTTCTACACATTTGTCTCGTTCCGTGACCTTTGACCGCAATTAAAAGAGTTTTTTGGGCTTCAACAATTAATTGCTCCGGCGTAGACTTGCCTACACAAGCCGCGTCAAGTACGTGACTCTTGGACAGACCTAAACAAGTTCGATTGTATTTGGTCAAACCTCCCGTTCCAATTTCTACAGGCAATCGAGTCTTTTTTAGTTCTTCGTACAACGTCCATCGAGTTGAATTGACAGCCGTACTGTCAGCTAAGGATCGTTTAGCTTGCCCTAATATCCGATCGCTCTTTAATTGGCAACTATTAGTTTCTCCTCCTTCTACATCTTGTAAAATAATCGTAAAAGGAAAGCGTTTGAAAACCTTAGCACGTCCTGAACAAAGCAATTTTCTTGCTTGCCCTGGATGGGTGGGATTGAGTAGCTTTTTGTTCTTATCTAATACGAAAACTCGCATGAGTCAGGCTCCTATTACTAGGGTAAAGTTCGCTTCGCTAATGTTTTTAGAGTTTGTGACGCTGACAGCACTTCCTTAACCCAATTACAGATGTTTAACTGTCAACCACAGAGCTGCAAACTAGCGACGCATTCGTAGGTGTGATAGCTCTAAAAACGTAGTTCTTGTTTGAACTTAAGCTGGTCAACTATGGACTCTTTCAAGTCCCTGCTAATTGCTAAAGCAATATAGCGGTGGGTCGTTGACTCCAAGTTTCCTGATAGTGATAAGATTACCTTAACTGACCCTCATGAACTGGTGACTGGTAACTGGTAACTGGTAACTGGTAACTGGTAACTGGTAATGGTCTCCTATTCCTTTATCAACCTTGGATTCATGGTAGATTCTGCCCAAACAACCCCATCCGATTCTCTCAGTTGGCCCGATTTACTGCAACAATTGATGGACAAACAGTCCCTCTCTCGCTTTCAAGCCGTCAAACTCATGCAGGGGTGGCTTAATGAAGACATTCCCCCCGTCCTCTCTGGAGCCATTTTAACCGCCATTCAAGCTAAGGGAGTTGCGCCGACGGAATTAGCAGGTATGGCTCAAGTGCTGCAAGCTCAAGCAGCTAGTCCTTCGGAAGCACTCTTACCTACTGAACCCGTAATTGATACCTGTGGCACAGGTGGCGATGGTGCATCCACCTTCAATATCTCCACCGCAGTGGCGTTTGTTGCCGCAGCAGCCGGGATAAAAGTGGCAAAACACGGAAATCGGTCAGCGTCGAGTAAAGTCGGTTCTGCGGACGTTTTAGAGGCGCTGGGCGTGAACCTGAAAGCCCCCCCAGATACCATTTCTGCTGCCTTGGGTGAGGTGGGAATTACGTTCCTGTTTGCTCCCGGTTGGCATCCGGCAATGAAGGCTGTTGTCCCCATTCGCAAAACGCTGAAAATGCGGACGGTGTTTAATTTATTGGGGCCGTTGGTGAACCCTCTCAAACCCACAGGGCAAGTGCTGGGAGTTTATAATCCCAATTTGGTTCCCATTGTTGCTAACGCTATTCTGCAATTAGGAGGTGTACAGCGAGCCATTGTTTTACACGGAAAAGAAGGATTAGATGAAGCAGGGTTAGGAGATGATATTGTTTTCTCTTCAGTTCGTGAAGGTAATGTCAGCCATGGTGTTTTGCTGGATTATATGACAAGAAAGGGACGCTATCCATCTAAACTTAATTATGCAGAGAGATTGACTCAAGGGTTAGGACTCTCTCCTGCGCCTATCTCCGAACTACGGGGCGGTGAAATCGAAGAAAATACAGACATCTTGCGTAATGTTCTCCAAGGGAAAGGAACAACTGCACAGCGAGAAGTCGTTGCGCTCAATGCCTCGTTTGCCCTGCAAGTCGGTGAAGTGACTCCTTGGGGAGAGCATCGCCAAGGAATTGAGAAAGCCTTGGACATTCTCAAGAGTGGTGCTGCCTGGGATAAAGTGCAGGATTTGGTGACTTTTCTCAAGGAAGCTTAAGAGAGGATAGAGGATAGGGAGATTAGGAAGATAATTCTTGAAATTTTAGGAATTTACTTGAGTTTTTAAATCCCTAGAATTAACGCTCCTCTATTATTCATTGGAGCTACGATCTGATCCCAGAAACACTCATTTAGTTCGCTCGGGACTCTTCTTCAGTTGAATGTAAATTTTATGTCAAGATTTAACACTTCTTTACCTCCTCTTTTTTGCCTCTTTCTCTACCCATTATATCTTCGTTTTATTTTATGAAGTGCAGCTTCATAAAGAAATGGTAAGAGGCGGGTTTGAAACTTGCCTCTACAATAGACCAATCATGATTGTCTCAATCTTAATTAAATCGACTAACTATAGCCTTCGTACTGCATTATTTCCTGTGGTGGAGCACTGCGATGGAGATTGGTAGAGGCTGGCATATTTTTGCTCCTGCATGGGTGAAACAGCTTAAAATAGAGGAGACTGATGGTAGAGGTAGAGCAAATGTATGAATTAGAATGGACGGCTGAGGCTGAGGTTAAACTGAAAAATATTCCTTATTTTGTGCGATCGCAAGCCAGAGGCCGCATTGAACAACTTGCCCGCGAGTCTGACTCGGAGATCGTTACTGCTGATTTAGTCGAACAAGCTCGCCTTGAATTTGGTCAATAGTTTTGGCTCCTTTTCCCTTCTCCCCAAATGGCTAAGGCAACACCAAATAGCAAAATTACGGCTCCCCCAAACACCAATGGGGTGGGTACTTCGGCAAAGATTAAATAACCGAGCGAAGTTGCCCCTATGGGTTCACAGAGAATAGCCAGAGCAACGGTGGTTGGTGAAATCCAACGCACAGACCAATTCAAGGAGGTATGACCCATGAGTTGGGGAAGGATAGCCATCAGAGCAATATAGAGATACACATCAACGGGATAACCGGCATAAGGAGTGCCCAAAAACAAGGGGAGCGGGAGTAAACACAGGGCCGCTAGGGTATAAACAGTAGCGATATAATGACCCAAACCTAATCCTTCCTGTTGGGCTTGTTGTCCGAGAATCAGATAAAAACTGGCTGACCAAGCGCCCATTAAGGCCAAGGCATTACCCAGAAGAGACAGGGAGCCAGTTGGGGTAGTGCTTTCTCCTCCAAACGCAATCAGAATTCCCCCAGTTAAGGCAATGAGAATGCCCATAACTGTGAGTTGAGTGGGTCGTTTGCCTTGCCAAACCCAGAGAATTAAGGCGACCCAGATGGGGTTGGTGGTAACTAAGGTGGTAGAAGCTGCAATTGAGGTATAGGATAAAGACGCGATCCATAGGGAAAAATGGATGGCCAAACAAAGTCCAGCGGCGATCGCCCATTGCCAAGCTTGTCGTGAAGCTTTATTGTGCTGAATGCCTTTCCACAGGGGAAGACAAAGAACTGAAGCTATTGCCAAACGTAAAGCAGCCAGCACCAAACTAAATCCAGCTCCTGCCATTCCCGCAGACTCAAGACACAAGCGGATAAAGACAGCCGAAGTGGCGATCGTTAAAACGCCAAACCCCAAAACCAATCCCAACCACCACTTCGCCGGTTTATTCATGATTCAGTTACGGGGGAAATGGGGTTGATATGTTTTTCGATTAACTTTAGCAGTTGCTCCGGTTTAGCAGGTTTTGTCAAAAAATCCGTTGCCCCTGCCAACTTCGCCTTAGTGCGATCGATGATGTGATCCCGACTGGTCAGAATAATAATGGGAGTATCACTAAACAAAGACGTTTGCCGCAAAAAACTGCACAAATTATAGCCGGTTACCGTGGGCATCACTACATCTAATAAAATCAGATCTGGCTTGTGTTTGGCCAATTGGGCAATGCCAGAAATGGGGTCATGGATTTTGAGTAATTGATACCCAGCAGGAATCAAAATATGGCCTAAAGCATGGCCAACTAAGGGACTATCATCAATACAGGCAACTAGGGGGCCAGAAATGGAGGTATCG
The DNA here is from genome assembly GCF_028330985.1 of Roseofilum reptotaenium CS-1145. Taxonomy (NCBI): domain Bacteria; kingdom Bacillati; phylum Cyanobacteriota; class Cyanophyceae; order Desertifilales; family Desertifilaceae; genus Roseofilum; species Roseofilum reptotaenium. Next base: position 168,335 of record NZ_JAQMUE010000079.1, read on the forward strand.
GATTCCCCATTGAGGGTTTGATCCATCCTAGGGGTTGTCCAAGAAACCGGTGGATTCAGATCGGGCAAGGATTGAAACTCAATAATTCCCTGTTTCCAAAAATGGCGGATACTGCGAGATAAGGTATAGAGGGATTGCTTCATTTCCAAGGCAATATCCCAAATGGGATTTTCCCCATTGAATAGCTCAATTAACTTGGTTGAGGTTTGAGCATTCACTCGTTTAGGAAGTTCCCGTTTTAACATGGGAGCTAAATCGGGAGACAGAGACGTTAATTCCATGGTCTGCCATTGCTTCGATAAGCTTTGAGTTCTTTCAATTAAGGGTGGAATTTTTAAGGCTAGGGACGATCGCGGAGTAGTCGCTGTATTGCCCGATAACCGTTGGCTGGGTTTCCAACGACTGGAAACGTCATTAGAGGGTTGGTTGAGCAGGGTAAATAAAATTTCAATGGCACTATAGGCAATCACAGATTGAGCTTGATTGAGGTTGATTTGGTGTTGCTGTAGAGCATAGCGGAGGAGATAATATTCCCACATTCCTGTGGGCTTTTTGAGTTCGATCTCGCTCCAATCAACGGAAAACAGCTTAATATAGCGATACCATCGGCGGCTGCGATGCATTCCCCCGGTAGCATAGAGTAGATGACCTAGATAAAAAAATAAGTGCCAAGTTTGATCTTGAGCGGTAACAATTAACTCACCAGTGGCTTGTTGGTGGTAGATTTGCCGGAGATAACGCTCCATGAGAGGGCACCCATTGAGATCCGAACTGAGCAGATTGGAGGAGAAAGACATCCAAGAGCAACTCAATCCTAGAAGAAATAAATTTGTTTTTATTCTAGATGGGTTCACAAATGCTCGTAAAGAGCAATAGAGATCTCAACTGGAAGTTGGGCAAACCCTCAATCTTAGTTAAAATTGTAAAGAGTGGTCTGTGAGTTATGTTGTCTGAGGCTTGTGTTGTGCCAAAACCGATTTATTATGCTTTGTTGGTGTGCTTGTGGAGTGGGTGGGGTAGTCTGCAACCAGCCTGGGGTCAGGCGATCGTTCCCCATACTTTACAGTTAGAGCGGGAAGAGTTGGAGGAAGAGGGAATTAAGTTAGCTCGACAAGCGGAACAACTGGCCCAGTTCCAACAATATGAACCTGCTCTTCCTCGCGCTCAGTTGGCAGTTCAGCTTTTACCGGATGATATCCGGGCTTGGTTTTTGCTCGGTCGTTTGTATTTGCAAACGGATGATGTAGGGCGGGGAATTGAGACGTTAGAGAAGGCCCGATCGCTCGAACCGAAGAATGAGTTAGTTTTGTTTACGTTAGGTTCGGCCCATTTCCAAAATGAGGACTACCAAAGGGCGGCTGATTATCTAAAAGAAGGATTGAGGATTAAACCCGATCAACTGGCGGCCCTGTTTGATTTGGGGAATGCTTACTATAAGCTCAATCGCTGGAGTGATGCGATCGCCGAATATGAAAAGGCAATTCGCCAAGATGAGGAGTTTTGGCCAGGGATTAACAATATTGGCTTGATTGAGTATGAACAGGGTCAGGTCGATCGGGCGATCGCCTCTTGGCGTAAAGCGGTGAGCATTGAACCCGATGCGGCTGAACCCCAGTTGGCTTTGGCCGTTGCTTTGTATATAAACGGCGATCGCGAACAAGGCCTGAGAATGGGAGCCGCCGCTCTCGAACTTGACCCAGCTTATGCGGATCTGGAGTTTCTGAAAGCTAATCTTTGGGGCGATCGTCTCTTAGCCGATACGAAAACCTTTTTGGAAACTCCGAGAATACAGGAAACTCTTGCACAACTCTCTGAGGCAGAATTTCACCAGCAACGTTGATAACAATTATTAATTGTTAATTATCGCCAGCAGTGCAAAATGCTGGGACGCGCAGCCGACTGGGGAAAGATGCTTTTCCAGTCGGCTTGTCGATTTTGGGGAGACTCCTGACTCAAATTCCAGAGCGTTTCATAGAAAAAGAAAGAGACCCCAGCAAATTTTCCGTTTCTGACTTCAGCCACCTGTTCTTGAACTTGGCTCATGGGAACTGAGCGATTTTTCAGCCCCGTTAGCACCCCAATTCCTACGGGAATATGATCTAAGGCAACTTGTACTTCTGGTCGCTTCAGCTCGGCTTGAAACCGCTCTAGGTCATCTCGATAGATTTGAATCAACAATTCTTCGACAAACCCTTGTCGCTCCCAGCTAAACCAATCTTGAAGATAGCGACTATAGGCAAAATGCTGGGGATTGGGAGAGAGGGAAACAATGGCATCGGGGCGTTTACTTTTAACAGCCGCAAAAATCCGCGCCATTACTGTGGTGATGCGATCGGCTCTCCAGCGTATCCAGGCTTCATCTTCTGGATTCTCTGGTGGCAGTTGGCCGTTATGTTCTGATTGATAAACTTGCCGAGTATAGGCATCATAGCCCAACTCTACGGGCAAACCAAAATGATCGTCTAACTGAATGCCATCAATATCGTAGTGTGTCACCAATTCAGTCACTAAATCGACTATCAATTGCTGGACTTGGGGATGAACGGGATTTAACCATACCCGTGGATGAATTCCTTGCATCACGACTTGGGAACCATCTGCACGGTTGGTAATCCAATCGGGGTGACGCTTGACTAACTCAGATTCGGCTGGAGCCATAAAGCCGAATTCCAACCACGGTAGTACACTCATGCCCCGTTGATGGCTCTGCTCGATGACTTCGGCGAGCATATCCCTCTTCTGTAAACCGGGGATTTTGAGTACTGAACGGCCGGTTACCTCCTTTCCGACTGCACTGGGATAGAGGGTATACCCATCATTCCAAACTGTCGGATAAACCGTATTAAAATGGAGCCGATCGAGTTTTTCTAGAGCATCCGTGAGGCGATCGCTCGAAAACAGGACATCACTATCGACATTGGTTAACCATACCCCACGCAATTCTGTTGCAGGTATAGGGGGAGTCTGCCCAGTCACTGGAAACACGCCCCAAAAGCAGACTAAAGTCCAACCAATTAGCCAACTCAGGATGATTTTAGTCTTTCTTTGATTGAGCCAAGAGAACACTCAAACTTCCTCCCAAAGCCATGAATACCAGGGTCTCAATCCTCGGGTAGTAAGGATTTAATTTTATCGACAAACTCCTGATGATCGATCACAGGTTTGGAGATATAGGCATCTGCTCCACTTTGCTGGAGGAAGTTCTCGCGATCGCCCTGCATCGCATGGGCCGTAACGAGGATAATCGGAATTGCTGATGTATTCGTGTCTGCTTTAATCATTTGGGTAATCTTAATGCCATCCACTGATTTACCCTGATACACGCTATTGGATAAGGACACATCCATCAGAATAATATCTGCTGCTTTTTGGCTGACAATCTCCATCACCTCATCGACATTTTCGGTATGCTTAACATTTAGTCCACCACGTTTGGTGAGGATTTTAGAGAAAACCCGTGCATTAATGGGATCATCTTCTACGATTAGAACAGTTTTCATAATAGGTTCTCTTAGTTTTCAACTCCAGGATAGATAAAGGCTCAGATTCCCAGTTGCCATATGCTTGGCTAGATACTACTGTCTAGATACACCTGTATGAGTGTATGAGACAAGCCCTACTCTTGCATAGATAGAGAGGAATGAGGAATAGATTGAGCTACCCATCTCCCCCTAATTGCTGTGTTCTACTTTTACCGAGCTGATGCCAATGATGCTCACCTGCACTATCTCATCTAGATTCATTCTGCCTCACATCCGTTACTTTTGGTATTTAGGTTTTCTCTCTTATTTTACAAGAGAAAGACGACAAACCTGAATTGATGGGGCGATCGCTTGCCATTTTTTGCCCATCTATCCTCCGTCAGGTGTACCCTAGAAACCTACAGTTATAGAGCATTCTTACCCCTGAGTTAACCCTTACCTTCATTCAACCCATGGCTAAACAACTGCGACTTTTCCAGAGCGAACAAATTATTCCGACTGCCTTACATACCGAGATGGAGAGGTCTTATCTTGAATATGCCATGAGTGTCATTGTTGGCCGTGCCCTCCCAGATGTCCGAGATGGCTTAAAACCAGTTCATCGGCGTATTTTATACGCTATGCATGAATTGGGATTAACCCCGGATCGCCCCTATCGTAAATGCGCGCGGGTGGTGGGAGATGTATTGGGTAAATATCATCCCCATGGAGATCAGGCGGTCTATGATGCTCTGGTGCGGATGGTACAAGATTTTTCCTGTCGCTATCCGTTATTGGCAGGTCATGGGAATTTTGGCTCGGTGGATAACGATCCGCCCGCAGCTATGCGCTATACGGAAACGCGCCTCTCTGCGATTAGTCATGAAAGTCTATTAGCAGAAATTAGTGAGTCTACGGTGGATTTTATTCCTAATTTCGATAACTCTCAAGCAGAACCGGTCGTGCTACCGGCGCAATTGCCGATTTTACTGCTCAATGGCTGTTCGGGTATTGCGGTAGGGATGGCGACAAATATTCCTCCCCATAATTTGGGCGAAATAGTCGATGGGTTGATTGCTTTAATTGATCATCCAGAACTGTCGGATGAGAAGTTAATGCAGAAGATTCCTGCACCTGATTTTCCTACGGGTGGGGTAATTGTGGATCGAGAGGGAATTGAGAGTGCTTATCGGATGGGAAAAGGTAGTATTCCCATGCGCGGGGTGGCAACGATTGAGAAAATTCAACCCGGGAAACGTAAGCGTATCCGCGATTGCATTATCGTGACGGAGTTACCTTATCAGGTGAATAAGGCGGGATGGATTGAGAAAGTGGCCGATCTGGTCAATCATGGGAAGTTAGAGGGCATTTCGGATATTCGAGATGAGAGCGATCGCACCGGAATGCGGGTAGTATTGGAGTTGAAAACGGATGCCCAACCCAGTAAAGTCTTAGCTCATCTCTATCATCAAACCCCTTTACAAACTAATTTTGGGGCTATTTTCTTGGCTCTGGTGGATGGGACTCCCCAGCAGTTGAGTTTGCGTGAAGTGCTGCAAGAATTCCTGAGTTTTCGGGAACAAACTTTAACTCGGCAATATACCCATGAGTTGGAACAAACGCGCAAACGCTGCCATATTCTGGAAGGATTGTTATTAGCTTTAGCGAATTTAGATCGGGCGATCTCTATTCTCAGAAATGCCGCCGATGGTACAACAGCTAAAGCCCAACTTCAAGAACAGTTAGACCTACAACCCACCCAAGCGGATGCTCTGTTAGCGATGCCGATGCGTCGGTTGACGGGGTTAGAGCAGCAAAACTTACAAACTGAGTTCGACCAACTGACTCAACGAATTCAAGAATTGGAGCAGTTGCTCAATCAGCGATCGGAATTGCTGAAGTCGTTGAAAAAAGAACTGCGGAGCCTCAAACGTCGCTATGATAATCCCCGACGTACGCGCATTCAAATCGCCAATGAGACTGCCTCTGAACCTAAGCAGCGTGGGAGTTCGAGAAGTCAGTCTGGGGAATCTGGAGGATCGTCGAGGCGTTCAAAAAGTGCCCAGAAGGCTAAATCTTCTGTTATCGAGCAACAGGCGATCGAGGAATTATCGTTATCTCTGGAAACCAGTTATCTAGAGATTAGCTATGGGGGATATATTCGCCGAGTCCCTGAGCTCAGTCCAGATGGGGGTGAGGGGATGAGTTCAACCTTAAGTTCCTATCAAGCAAGAGCGGATGCCGATTTATTACTGTTAACGGTTGACGGCAAAGGCTATGGGGTGAAGGTGGGTCAGGTTCCGACCAGTAGTAAGTCCCAAGGTATTCCCCTCAATAGTTTAGTGCCCCATAGTGGCACGGGACAACCACCGGATGTGGTGGCTCAGTTTGTGTTAACGGAGTATGGGGACAATCTCGATTTAGTATTAGTAACTGAGGAAGGACGGATTAAACGTTTGCCTTTGGCGGAATTTGCCAATCTGCGAGCCAGTGGGTTAACGGCGCTGAAGTTGAAGGAGGGCGATCGCCTAAACTATGTATATTTATCGCAGCCGGGGTCACAATTATTGTTGGGAACATCGGGAGGACGGATCTTACGCCTGGATATGAATTCGGAACAAGTACCCGTTTTAGGACGCACTGCTCAAGGATATCAAGCTTTGAGATTACGAAAACAGGAGCAGTTAGTCGGTTGTGTGGTAGCGCGTCCCCAGGATCGGGTGCTGTTGATGTCCGAGATGGGATTTGGAAAACGGGTTCCGGTGGAGGTCATTCGCCAAGGAAATCGCGGGGATATTGGCACTCAGGCTCTACAATTTACCCAGCATAGCGATAATGCTATGGATCGCTCGCGCGATCGCATGGTAGGCATGGTGTTAGCGCCTGCGGGTGGAAAAGTACAAGTCGTCAGTAGCAGTCAACGGTTTTGGCGGTTAGAGGTGGATAAGGTGCAAGAGATGGGTAAGGATGGAACTGGCGATCGGTTGTTGAAGCTTCAGTCCCAGGAAAGGCTCAAGACTGTTCACCTCTTGCAACGTTTTTTACCAGATGATAAAAGTCAATAAGTGGGAGGGAAGATAGACGCGATAATAGTGGCTAATCTCTGAGGTGTCCATCCGACGAGATCTGAGACTTGTCCATCACCTAGTTCTACCACGCGATCGCGTCCATCTCTGTGTTGAACGACATCAATAGTGAAGAAGGGGCTATTAATGCGATCGGCAACTTGGTTAACTATCTTGGGGATAGGATGTTCAGGTTCATGAGCATAAGGTCTGCCTTGAACCACAAAATATCGGGTTTCTGAATGAGGGACAAAGTCTTCGACTTCTCGTACACAGAAACCGCCTTCGATACCTTGTCTAAACTTAATCATATCCGCAACAAGCTGCGGGAGATCATCGGTAGACTGGAGTAAAGACCCTGATGCTGTTTTGAGCGACTTCACATAATCTTTAATAAAGTAAGACGGCCAATTTAAGGCATCGAGTTCAGTTTTCAAATCAACATCAGGAGGAAAAAAGACAGTTTTTGGGGTAAATTCTGAAATCAGAGGATACCAATTGGGCAAATGGTGACACCGAAGATAGGTTTCAGGATTAGTCAACAGTGTTGCCCCATGAAAAGAGATCCCATTATACAGAGTCGTATACTCATCATGGGTCATCATCCACCCCCGATAAAGAATAATTTCGTTTTCAGAGATGGCAGGAAAGACCTGATACTTTTCTTGATGAAGGGATTCTAAAGAAACAAAGGAAATTTGGTATTCCATCTCTTGAAATATTGCTATGCTATCGATAAAAGCACTATCAGGTTTCTTGGATTTGATCGCATCACTAGGAAATAGAAATCGCATGATATAAGGATTCGTTAGTCGCCGTCAAAAGTTTGCAATTATGTTATATAAAGTCCGCCAAATTTTTATATTATTAATTTTTTCGGCTTTCATTAGGACAGTTTCATTATAATAATCTCTAATAGTTGGATCTGAACCAGCGTCTAACAATAGATTAAGGATTTCTAAGTACCCATGTTTTGCTGCATACATTAAAGGAGTTCCACCTGTATCTTCTTCAGCTAAATTAGGATTTGCACCGGCCTTTAGTAGAATTTCTACTATATCAACACGACCTTCTTGAACTGTTGAGATCAAAGCGGTACAACCATTATTACTCCATACCCCCTTCTGCCGACATGCATCTACACTAACTTTTTGATCTATCAGGGCTTGAAGAACTTTTAATTCTCCATCTACTGTAGACATAAATAAAGATACCTCTTTTAAGTCTTGATTGGTCAAGTCGAATAAATATTCAAAAATATCCCAATATTCTTCTTGTGCTGCATAAAGTAATGCACAAAATCCCATTATATCAATTTGATTAGGATCGGCTCCTGAATTGACTAAAAAATTAACTAGATCAAAATTTCCATGGCTTGATACTTCCATTGAAGTGGGGTGTCTAAATATAATTGACCGGGTTGATCAATTTTTTCCGGGGTTTTAATGGCTTTTGTTTTAAACTTTTAAACGCTTCAGGGATATTTATTTATTATTCCTTATTTTATCATCATCTATGTAAAGGGTTAATCAAATGTCACGTAAATGCCTTGACATGTAAATGCCTTGACATAGGGGGTGACAACAGGCTTGAATCTAAAGTTAGGTTTGGCTTTGAGCGGTCTTGGGGATCTAAGCTGGAATGCTCTCTCCCTATAAGGTGTTGAGTGATCGCTCACATTATCGCAAAAAATAATGCAGAATGACTAAGTTTTCAAACATATGGGTGATGTCTAAAATTGGGTATATGTCTTTGTGGTTTTATTTATGAAAATAATCAGTAAAAGTCAATTAATGGGTGATTTGTCCAACTTATTGCAACTTATTGAGTTGGAAGGTGAAGAAGTTTTGGTCACAGATGGGAATCGGCCGATTATTACAATGTCCCCCTATCAAAAATTGATCCCGACTTCAGATCTATTTAAAGATATGCGAGGAAAAGTTAAATATTTGGAAGACTTGACCAACCCAACAACTGAAGAATGGCAGGAAATATAAAAATTGTTCTGGATACTTGTGCTTTGATTGGGTGCAGTTTAGATCCTGCTCGCCTTTCTCTCAAAGCTAAAGAAGCCAGTGATCGTATGGAACAAGAGGAAAATGGTCTTGTTGCCTCAATATCGATTTGGGAAATCGCGATTAAAGTTAAAAATAATAAATTAGATTTGGGTGTGGATATTGATGAGTATCTTTCGGTGTTGAAAAAGTCCGATGTTATTCGTATTGTCCCAATAGATGAAGAAATTTGGCTAGAAAGTGTTTGATTATCATGGGAGTATCGAGATCCGGCAGATCGGGTCATTGTTGCAGTTGCTCAAAAAAATAATGCTGCTATTATTACCGCAGGTCGAAAAATAGCTGGTTTCTATTCGCCACTCATTTGGTAAGACGATCAAACTCTTTTCTCAAGTGCGATCGCGCCCCGATTTTGTCTATGAGTAAAACCCAGTTACTTGAATGGAAAGCCAATCCAGAACTAAAATGGTTCTATATCAAGGGAATTATCAAAGTTTGAAGTTCTGTGACCAAGGTAGTCTTAGAGAATCTTTATAAGAGTTTTGTCGCTTCTGCTGGCCAAGTTCAGCAGCAGTCGGTGGCAGGAAATGGCGAGGGTGAAAGCACTCGTAAACCCAAGTCTCCGGTTTTGCGGAATATTAATTTGACGGTGGAGGATGGGGAGTTTTTGGTGCTGGTAGGGCCATCTGGATGTGGTAAGAGTACCCTGTTGCGGATTATTTCGGGCTTGGAGAGTTTGACAGGGGGACAAGTTTGGATTGGCGATCGCCAAGTCAATACCTTACCCCCGAAAGCTCGTAATACCGCCATGGTGTTTCAAAATTATGCCCTTTATCCCCACATGAGTGTTTATGAGAACATCGCCTTTGGTTTGAGGCGGGGGAATTCGGGACAATCGATAGAACAATGGATGAAACGAGGGGGAGTTGCCCTAACAAGATCGCTTCCTCCCGGTTTCCGCTATGTTTCCCTAGAAGAGCGTCAGATTAAAGCGCAGGTGCAACAAGTAGCGAGGTTATTGGAAATTGAAACTCTACTGGAGCGCTTACCGAAGCAGTTATCTGGGGGACAGAAGCAACGGGTAGCTTTGGGACGGGCGATCGCCAGAAATCCCCATGTTTTCCTCATGGATGAACCCTTATCTAATTTAGATGCTCAGTTACGGACACAAACGCGATCGCAGATTGTGGAATTACAGCGACAGGTCGGAGTAACGACAATTTATGTAACTCACGATCAAGTAGAAGCAATGACAATGGGCGATCGCATCGCAGTCATGAATCAAGGAGAACTGCAACAGGTGGCTCGACCCTTAGAACTTTATCATCGTCCCGCCAATCAGTTTGTCGCCCAATTTATTGGTTCTCCATCCATGAATTTTATACCCGTCGAGTGGTCTGCCCCCCTTCTATTACGGCATCCCCAATTTCGCTTGACCTTACCAGAAAGGTGGCAATACCCCTTACAGAAATTAGGGGAGTCTTCCCTAATTTTAGGCATTCGCCCAGAACACCTTCAGGAAAGCGCTCCCGCACCTAAAAATTTACCGATTCAGGTGAAAGCAGTCGAGGAACTTGGTCATGAAACCTTACTTTCGGGAAGTCTCCCAGAAGAAACTCAAATTCTTAATCTGAGATTGTCTCAACCGCGCTCCATCAAGATCGGGGAAACCCTCTGGTTTTCTATGATTCCTGAACAAATGCACCTATTTTCTGTCCAAACGGGATTAGCAATTTTCCCCCTTGACGATCAAAACCATAAGAACTTCTGAATCTAAATCAAAAGTACAGCCAACTCTTTCTCATTTTGTTAATATTTATTTACACCAACAATTTGAGCGTCAATGAGGACTTTAATTTATGGAAGATCGTGAAACTTTACCCAACCGTAACGCTTGGAAGGTCGGCTTCACCCCCCAAGCAGAAATCTGGAATGGCCGTTTAGCCATGCTTGGCTTTGTGGTTGCTCTAGGAATTCAATTGGTTTCTAGTGATGGAGTTCTGGGGATTTTGGGGCTATAGCTCTACGCGCTAGGGAATAGGGAATAAGCAATAGATTTATAGATTATGGATGCTAGGGTCGATCGCTTGAGGTCTGCCCTAACCCCCTTGGCTGTGGCTATATAAACAAAGACGGCAGGTTAATACTTGCCGTCTGTCAGAGTGAATATTAAGGTCTAGATCTAGCCGATATATTCCCGTAAAATGCTATTGCGGTTGGGATGGCGCAATTTACGCAAGGCTTTCGCCTCAATTTGCCGTATCCGCTCCCGTGTCACATTAAAGATTTGTCCAATTTCCTCAAGGGTTTTCATGCGTCCATCATCTAAGCCATAGCGCAGACGCAAGACATCCCGCTCACGAGGACTAAGAGTTCCCAAAACTCCTTCTAAATCTTCCCGCAGTAAACTTTTAGAAACTTCGTCTTCTGGTGTTTCCCCATCCGATTCAATAAAGTCTCCTAAACGAGAATCTTCTTCTTTACCAATGGGAGTTTCTAGAGAAATGGGCAGTTGTGCAGATTTGGCAATGAACCGCAGTTTTTCGATAGTCATTTCCATGCGTTCTGCAATTTCTTCCTCGGTGGGTTTGCGTCCCATTTCTTGGGAGAGGAGTTTCGTGGTCTTTTTAATCCGAGAAATGGTTTCGTAGAGGTGAACCGGAAGGCGAATCGTACGGGATTGATCGGCGATCGCCCGCGTAATTGCTTGACGAATCCACCAAGTGGCATAAGTCGAGAACTTATATCCTTTCTCATGGTCAAATTTCTCGGCTGCTCGGATTAAGCCTAAGCTCCCTTCCTGAATCAAATCTTGGAAAGATAAACCCCGATTCATATATTTTTTGGCGATCGAAACCACCAGACGCAAGTTGGACTGTACCATCTTGTCTTTAGCTCGTCTTCCCAGATGCAAACGATAGCGAAACTGGGGCAAAGGCATTCCCACCGATTCCGCCCATTCTGCATCGCTCGGTTCTCGTTCTAGCCCATCTTCTAAATCGTCTCTCAGACGCTCTAATTCTAATAAATCAGCAATTTTACGGGCTAGTTCAATTTCTTCATCAGCCCTTAACAATCGAATCCGACCAATTTCTTGTAAATACAGACGAATAGAGTCTTCTGTATAATGCTTTTTCTTGACTTGGGTCTTTCGACGTATCGAGCGAACTTTGCCAGACTTACCGTCTTCCTCATCCGGAGTAGTATCTAGATAATCTTCTAGTTCGTCCTCCTCTATTGCATACAGTTCCTCTTCAAGTTCGGGGGGTTCGAGGGTTGGGAGTAGGTTTTTAGCCTGGGTCATGCCGCGTTCCTCATGCTCCTTATAAATATCTTAAGAAATGAAATTGAGAAATTGTGTTGGTGAGTTTTTGTTCACCCTTATCTACCAACAAACCTTTCAAGTTTAACAATACTTGAGGGATCTGTGGGTCAGATTGGAGAAAATTAGATCGTTTTCTCTCATCAAATGAGTATGGGGGGTAGCACCCCATATTCACTAAGAGGAGGACCAAGGAACCTCCTCTTAGTGAGGTTCCCCTAATGATCCGACACCAGCGAACTGGGAGAGTAAGACACTTCCAGCTAGAGGTTGGATCAATGATCTCAGTACTGGATTTTAACCAGAGCGTGACATCAAGGGGAGGAAAAATTAGGGTTGGCTTTGCCATACTACAAAAACACGAAAATGTAGTGGTTTTTGTAAGTGAACTCTACTAGGGTAGAATATCAGACTCAACTACCAATTGGATTCAGTTAATGGTCTCAATTGCAGTCTATTTTCTGTTAAGTTAACTCACTTTGCCTGAAATGGGAGGGGCAATTAGGTTAAGTTAATTGACAAAATTAACGTTTTAGCGGCAAGCTTTGTTCTCTTGGCTTCTAGGATGGCGGTAGGGTATCGGGGAAGTCATCCTCTTTCAGGGGACTGGGCAAATCCAAAGAGAGTCCATCAATGAGAACAGCTTTGACAATGGGGTCTCGTAAGCTCACCCACAAACTGCAATGCTGTTCTGTAATACTAATCACTACGCGGGTTCCATTGTAAGTGAGTTTACAGCCAAACTGATAGAGTTGGGCCCGGAATTGGGGGCGGAGAGTGTATAACCGACAAAACATTTCCTGTTTGTAGTTCATTCCCTCTTGAATCTGGTCATTTAACCAGAATTTAAAGGTAAAAAGGGTGTTTTCCTTAACGACCAGAGGTAACACAATAGTTTGGCTGTAAAATCAACAGACTAGATGTGATGTTTCAAGACTAAAATACGTGAGTGCGTTCTTAATCTTGAAGATTAGTGAGATTAAACGCAAATTGGGCTTTGAGACCGGACATGTTCGACAAAGTTAGAGAGAATTTGTAGTCCAGCGCGGTCGGATTTTTCGGGGTGAAATTGAACAGCCATGAGGTTGTTTTTGGCGATCGCCGCTGCTACACATTGAGTTCCATGGGTCACTGTTGCTCCGCAGACCGCTTTATCCTGGGGATCGACATAGTAGGAATGGACAAAATACATCCAAGAAGTGGTCGATAAATGCGCCCATAAGGGAATATCCGGTTGGGTAAAGTGGAGGTGATTCCATCCCATGTGAGGAATAGTGATTCCCGGCTCCCAGTGAAAACGACGGACGGCTCCAGGGAGAATACCTAGACCGGGTTGCTGTCCTTCTTCGCTGTAGTCAAAGAGGATTTGTAATCCTAAGCAAATACCAAGAAAAGGTTTCCCACTGGCGATCACCTCTTTAATCGGCTCTTCTAAGTTCCGCGATCGAATATGCTCCACGGCTGGATCAAAGGCCCCTACCCCCGGTAACACCACAGCGTCTGCTTGGTGTATTTCTGTAGCTAGGTCGGTTACTTTGGGGGTTGCACCGGCTTTCTCCAGTCCCTTACAAACCGAGTGCAAATTACCCATATCGTAATCGATGACGGCGATAACTGACATGGTATTTTATCCTTACTGAATGGGCGAATATGCCCTCATTGTAGGTTATTCTTGATGTAAATTAATGTAACAATTTCCGAGCATTTGCATAAGAATGGCTGATTTCAACGGAGAACCCTATAGGGGACATCGTTCTCGTGTGGTTAAATATGCTGTACTAGAAAGGAGTGTATTAATACTTAGCTCAAGCAAATGTTCAAAGTTTTCGTTTATGGGACCCTCAAGCCCGGTGAAGTGAATTACCAGCGCTATTGCGAAGGGCGTATCGTCAAAGAAGAGCAGGCGATCGCCTGGGGTCGTTTATTTTTGCTACCCATGGGTTATCCAGGCCTGACTGTAGGAACGAACCGGATTGAAGGATATGTACTCCATTTTCAGGATTCACACCTGCTCAATCAGCTCGATCAATTAGAGGGCTATCACCCCGACTCACCCTTAGAGGACAATCGATATCTACGCCAGTTGATGCCTGTCTTTCGACCAACGGGTGAACCTCTGGGTGATGCTTTAGTCTACGTGATGAGTGTAGAGAAGATTGAGGGATACGGGGGAGTGGAGTTACTCAATGGCTCTTGGTCTCCCGTATCTGATTAGCGGTCATTCTGGAGCATTTGATGAAGATCGCCTGTTGCATTAGGCATTCCCAAAGGATTGTTATCCGATTTAGGGATATCAATTAGGGGTTGATCGAGGGCAATACGCATCAGAGCTGGCGAGGTCGGGGTTTCCGCTATTTGGGGGAACAGTTGGTTAGAATTCGCAAAGGTTGTAGATAGGGCTGCCACTGCAGCAGCAGCGATCGCCCCTGTCCCCCATAAAAGGGCGGTGCGTTTGGGTCGTCGATCTAAGCGGCCCATCACTTGAGTAACCATATCCTCCACGGGTTGCTCTTGGGGAGGAGTGGGCAACAGTTCAAAGCCTTGACGAAGTTTAAGCAGGCGTTGATAGAGACATTGAACCGTAGGGTCATTGTCTAGCCATTCTTCCACCTGTTTGCTTTCCGAAGCACTGACTTCGCCATCAAGATAGGCACTGAGCAGTTCAAAGCGATCGCGTTTTAACATATCAGGTACACCCATATGTGAATTGGGGTTGGTGTCATTCCAGGAAGTCAGATGGGATAAATATCCCTCCTTCTGGGAATGGGGTTGACAATCAAAGTGAGGAGTCATAGGGGGTCACCTACCAAGTTGATAAACTCAAGATCACACTTAGTGACTAACCCAAGATAGTGTACACCTAATGATCCTAAAAGGGGTATTTAAGTTTCCAATTAATCTTAAGATTTCTCAACACAAAGTCTGAACGGGTCAGTTTTTCTTCTTAGCTATTGAGATACTTCTGAAGTTGGACTTGTAAGCGTTGACGCGCCCTAGCAATCCGAGATTTTACCGTTCCTAGAGACACACCGGTAATGTCAGCAATTTCTTCATAGGCCATCCCTTCGATTTCCCGCAGGATAATCGTTGTGCGGAACGTTTCTGGCAAATCGGCGATCGCCTGTTGCAATTGTTCGTAAAACTCGGTTGTGGTTAGACTCTCTTCTGGGCCTGGATCGTCAGCCGGAAGCTCCCAACTGATCTCCTCATCATCAAACCGGCGTGGGGCATCTAAAGAAATTGGGGGTCTTACCCGTTTACGCTTGCGGAGTTCATCATAAAACAAATTGGTCGTAATCCGACTTAACCATCCGCGAAACTTAGCCGGATCGTTCAGACGCTTCACATTACGATAGACCCGAATCCAGACTTCCTGACCTAAATCTGCCCGGTCTTGCCAATCTGGAGCCAAGTGATAGAGCATCCGATTGACATGGGATTGATATCGCCTGACCAATTCAGCAAATGCCAATTTATCAGGGCGAAGACCGGCCTGACAGCGCACAATAAGATCAGTGTTTGAGAGTTTTTCGGGCTGCACAGGTGCTTGAGGAACTCCTGCCCCAACCGTTGACCAGGATAAAGAAACAGATTGACTCATGGACAGAATTAGTGCTTAAACACTCCAGTCTAGACATGACGTGAGGTTTTGCTCTAAGTTCCCGTTCAATCTCTCCCTAGTTTACCTGAAACAGGGCATTATCCCTAGGATTAAAGCACAGATTACTCCAAAGGTTGAGGCTTTTTCTCGTAAGTCTGTGCATAATTTTGTAACAAATGGCTGACCTGAGAAAGAACGTTATCCGTTTTACCCAGGGCTTGCCGTTCGGGTTCTTGAGGTTTTTCTTGGTTCTTAGAAATAGCCGCACCAACTTGTTGCTTAATTAAACCCATTAGCTCTTGTTTCGCTCGATCCCGTTGATAGCGGGCCCCTTCTTCGGTCGTAGCATATAGAGGAGGTAGGCGGTTGAGAGCATAGGCCGCCACATCTCCCAAATCTAGTTTAATTCCTTCTTTTTCTTCGATCGCCGCTACACAAGTCATGGACTCGGTTAGCACTAATTCTTCCATCACATTAATGAATTGCTTCCGGGGAACCGCCACAACTTCACCAGTCAATAAACATCCCATTAACCGGTCTAAAGCCATGTATTCCTCAATGGATAGCTCTGAGGCATTATCACAAATATTCCCCACCTCAGCTTCCATGGCTGGGGTTAAATAGCCATCCTTGAGGGCCTGTTCCACAATCTCTTGGATACTCATAAGGCTGATCTACTCCACAGTTTCCTTGCTCACCATTAACGATACACTTTTCATCCATCTTCCCCCAGTTTGCCCCAAGAATTTCTACGATCCGGATCCCTTTAATCTTGTGAAATATTCTAACCTCTGAAGATTAATGGATTTATTCAATGCCTTCATAGCGCCAAGGCACAGGATCGACAGCCACACCATTTACATAGAGTCCCCAGTGTAGGTGAGGGCCAGTTGAAGCCCCGGTAGATCCTACTGTACCAATGACTTGACCCGCTTCCACCCTTTGTCCTTCCTGCACGTTAATGGTGTGGAGATGGATAAAAATGCTCAAGATTCCCTGGCCATGATCGAGTCCAATGGTGTTTCCATGGATTTCAAACCCATCGACTTCTCTACCCACGAGGGAAATGATGCCCGCAGCAGGGGCAATGACCGGAGAACCGGTAGCTGCGGCATAATCAACGCCCCGATGGTAGTAATTGTCAGCAAATTCGCCGTTATAGTAGCGTTGAACGCCAAAGACCGTGGAAACATACCCTGAACTGGGGCGCAAAAAGGGTCCGTTCCAGAATTTTTGGGGAGTAACCAGGCTCTTGAATGCATCTACGCTGTCAAATTCGTGGTCAGTTCCTTCAAGAGCAGCATCGCTTTCGGATAACCAAATGCTTTGGGTAGGAAAGGTGCGATTGCCCATTCCTACTCTAACGGTTTCGGTTTTTCCATCTCCTCGAACCTGAATCGACCAAGTCCCAGGATTATCTAAGGGACTCGATGGAATTAAGGCCCGATATCGATTGGAACTTAAGGGAAATACGGGGTAAGTTGTATTTCCCATCTGTACGGTGGGGGAGTCTGGGCTGGTAACCTGAATTTGTACAGAAATGGTATCTCCAAGTTGGGCAGATTGGGGATTAACCCGAACCTGTAAAGCTTGGAGGGGCTGGCTGAGGGCTGCCCAAGAGACTAGGGTAAGCAGGGTGGATTGATATCGGGTGAAGATGTTCATCGAGCGATCGGGGGTTTAGGGAACTCAAGTGTAAGGATAAGGACTTAGGGTTTAGGTTTTATAAAAACAATTGCTTGTCGCCAGACGATAGTGGGTTGTTCATAGTGATCCATCAAGCAGATACAGTTGACATCTTGCCAAACAATCTTGCCTACAATTAGATCGTCGGTGACTAATTTGAGTTCAACTTCATTTTTTTCTTGGATGAAGTTCTGGATGTTGCGAACACTGGGTAAACTCGTATCGAACTCGGACATAGTTAGAGGGAAAATGAAGGTTTAATTGGGAATCATGGCCTCCCGAACAAAGTTTAACAAGGGATGTCTGAAAATGGGAGAGGGGGAGTAGGGAGACACGGAGATGGAGAAGATCCCTTGTTGCCCATTACCAATTACCATAATGAACATTGAGTAGGGTAAGGTTATGGAACTCAAATTTACGAAGTATCAGGGATTGGGGAATGATTTTATTTTGCTGGATAATCGGGGAACTCAGGAACCTTTGATTACACCAGAGCAAGCGGTTGAATTGTGCGATCGCCATTTTGGCATTGGAGCTGATGGAGTGATTTTTGCTCTTCCTGGACAGGAGGGGACGGATTACACCATGCGGATTTTTAATTCCGATGGTTCGGAACCCCAGATGTGTGGCAATGGGATTCGCTGTTTTGCCCAGTTTGTAGCCCAGCTAGATGGGTCTGGAAAGCAGGAATATCAGATTTCTACTTTAGCCGGGGTAATGGTTCCTAAACTGGGGTCACAGGGTCAGATAACGGTGGATATGGGCATTCCTCGGTTAGGAGGGGCACAGATTCCGACTACCTTGGGATCGGGGAGCGATCCGGTGGTAGATCAGGCATTGGAAGTGGCGGGACAATCCTGGTTAGTGACCTGTGTGAGTATGGGAAATCCCCATTGCGTGACGTTTGTGGAGGATGTGGAGAAAATTGCCTTAGAGAAAATTGGCCCCCAATTTGAACATCATCCAGTTTTCCCAGAACGGATTAATACGGAATTTGTACAGGTTCTAGCCTCCAACCGGGTGAAAATGCGCGTTTGGGAGCGAGGTGCTGGGATCACCTTAGCTTGTGGAACAGGGGCTTGTGCAACGGTGGTTGCTGGAGTACTCTCTAAGAAGTGCGATCGCCGCACGACAGTAGAATTGCCAGGCGGCGATCTCGACATTGAGTGGGCTGTAAACGATAGACTATACATGACCGGGCCGGCTCAATCGGTGTTTACTGGCCAAGTTGTAATCTAAAGAGGACAATTCATGGGTGGGGGAATTTATCTGATTCAGGATGAGGATCATTTAGTAGAGATGATGGAACAATCCTATGATTCAGAAGAGCGCCTGCAAGAGTTAATTGAAAAATATCCTAATCTTTTAGCAGGCGATCAGATCGATCGATCTACCCCTAGATGGTGGTTAGGGATTACTCGTGAAATCACCTCCACCCTAGACGAGGAAGATGATAATAGCTGGTCTTTAGATCACCTATTTGTGGATCAAGATGGTATTCCTACTTTGGTTGCCATTCAGAAAGAGGATAGCAAGCGATCGCGCCGGGAAATGATGGGCAAAATGTTAGAGTATGCTGCCCAACTGCCTTTACACTGGCCCGTAGAATCGGTCATTGCCCAATTTGAACTCAATTGTCGCGAGCAAGGGCGAGATCCAGAACAGGTGTTTGAATCTTTCTTAGGAACCGATGTGGATGAAGAAAAATTCTGGCAGAAAGTCAAAACCCATCTACAAGCTGGCAAAGTCAGATTGATTTTTGTCTCGGATGAAGTTTCTCCAGAGTTTCGGGTGATGATTGAGTTTCTTAATCCCCAAATGGAACCCTTGGAAATTTTAGCCTTAGAAGTGAAGCAATATGTGAGTGAAACGGGTTTAAAAACCTTGGTTCCCCGCGTGATTGGTAAAACAGCCGAATCCCAGCAGAAAAAGTCCAGTACGGCGCTAGAGCGCAGGCGTTGGGATCAAACATCATTTTTCTATGAATATGGGGCCCGACAGAGTCAGGAAGAGGCGCAAATTGTACGCCGGTTGTATGATTGGGTAATCCAAGATAAGCCCCTGCGAATTAAATGGGGCATGGGAGATACCTATGGTGGATTTTCGGTTTGGGTGTGTCCATCGAATGCTCCCAATGCTCAGATGAGTGAGTTTTTTAGTATTAGTATTGATGGGGTGCTTCAGGTGTCGTCTAGAAGCTATGCTATCCTACCCCCTTTTGATAAAAAGAAGGAATGGAATTATTTAAGAAATCAGTTTAGTTCAATTGGGCTATCTCTCCCGGTTGATCCTGTGGAACCGAGGTTAACCAGTTTTGTCTTATCTAGTTTACAAGATGAGTCTGCCTTAAATCGGGTGATCGATGTATTGGAGGCAGTGCTGAGTAAGGTGATGGGAAATAGGGAATAGTAAATTGAGGAGCAAAGCGTGAGACAATGACAGGTTGAATGAGTAAGAGCAAGCTTTATGTCCCAACCGTTGACTGAGAATCGATATCCAGAAGTTCTATGTATAGAGTGGTCTGTTGTGTCCCTTTCTGAGTCTACGGGAGAGGGACAAGAGTATGATTTGTATTTGAGTATAACCTGCGGCGATCGATGGGAACCTTTGGGAAATGGCCAACTGAAATTTGGCTTGACGGGGGGTGAATTAGCGCTGAGATTGAAAGAAGGGATTTGGTGTTCAGAAGCGGTGCAGGAGCCAGATTTGAGCGGTATTGGAGCGCAGGCGATCGCCTCTGGAACCCCCGAAAATCCCATCTGGACGTTAACTCCACTGAAATCAGGACAGATATTAGCCGGTTCGATCGCTCGATGTAAGTGGGGGCGCATTCAATTCACTTCTAGTCAGGGAGTGCTGGAAGCTACGTTTTCTCTGAAGGCTACGGATCTTCAAATTATGGGGGCAGAAGGGTTATGGCTCCATCAAGTAACGCCGAATCAAGTGGCGATCGCCGAACAAAAATTGGCCCTCATACTACTAGAATCACAACTGCAACCCTACATCAGTCGTACCCTCTGGCAATCTCAAGGGGCAGTGGAGATGCCACCGAGCCATCAACCTAGCTTTGACGGAGCAACTGCGTTAGCTCTCATTACCCAAATTACCACCGCCAACACCGACAACTTCCAAGAACTTGCCGAAATTGCTGGCTTAAACCTCGCTCAAGACTTAGCCGGAGCCAAACTCTTAGGCACTAACCTAAACGGTTTGGACTTGAGCGAAGCTAATCTTTGCCGCGTCTATCTGCGCGGAGCAGAACTCTGTGATGTCGATTTGAGTAGTGCCAATCTCCAAAATGCCAACTTTGGTGGTGCAGACTTAAGTGGCGCTTATCTTAGTGATGCTCATTTAGAAGGGGCAAACTTCCACCGCGCCAGTTTAGCTCTCGCAAACCTCAGTGGAGCTAACTTAAGCGGCGCTGACTTTACTGAGGCTAATCTCAGTAATGCTAACCTCAGCGATACCCAGTTAACAGGTGCAAACTTTACTGGAGCTGACTTAACTGGTGCAGGTATTGTGCTATCCGATCTGACTAATATTATCCTCGATCAAGCCAAGGTTCACGATACCCGATTTAAGGATAATCCAGGATTAACAGAAGCGATGCACGATTCCCTGTTGCAAAGAGGAGCTATTTTTGAACACGACGAGACAGAATAGGGGATTAGCGCAAAGCGCTAGGGAATAGGGAATAGGGAATAGCCTGTATTGTTTAGGGTCTAATGCTTCAAGCTGTACTCCTCCAGAGGAGAGAAGTTCCATTTAGATAAAGGGGGAGAGCCATCCCCGTAAAAAGTAGTAGATCAGAGCCAAGTATTCATTGGTGACTTTCGTACTTAAAGTGAGGGCTTGGGAACTGGGAATAATATCGGCTAAGGTGATTTTTTTCCACATCGGGGCATTTTGAATAGTAATGAAGTCTGTAGGGCTGGGAATTACTTTGATTTCTAACTCGGCAAAGGTTAGCTCTGCGCGATGCATTTGTAAGGCAGAGGTGACTAGAATAACCGGGGTTCCTTGTAATCCTTGAACTTCGAGAATTTTGCTCACTTGTAGGGCAGCACGATAGATATTATCTCCTTGAGAAATGGGTTGGAGATTAGAATTATGGACTCCAAAACGCTGGAGTAAGTTGACAATATCTTGGGCTTCATTCGTATTTTCGGTAAGTGTAAGACTCTCTACTCTAGAGCGTCCGGTGACAATGATTTGTGGGTCTTGATTTTGGGAAACGGAGGCCCAAAATATTTCTAGAGTATGAAAAATCAGGTTACCGCGATCGCTCAATTGCACATGGCGATACTTTTCGGTTGTCACGGCTTGGGTTGTATCTTGACCCAAGAGAACAATAATTCGGGCTTGTTCCATCAGGGGAACTGGACAAGCGGCTTGACAGTTCAGATAGCGTTGTTGCGTACTTCTGACAGATTCTGATTCTGCCTGATACGCCAAGGTATAGGCAACCAAGGGCAGGCTAAAGAGGACCAAAATAGCGAACCCAGACCAGAGCAGTGTTTTTCCGGGTTTGGCAATTTCGTTACCTTTGAAATGCAACATCCCCGATAAAACTAGGGTAATAGAGAGTCCTAGGGGCGTGAGGGGAAAGACACACAACCTCCAAATGTCGGCCACCACTACCGCACTGGGATTGAAGAAGGTAAGGATAATCAGGGTAAAAATCAGGATTCCCCCCAACCAGGTATAATATTTCTTGGGAATCCATTGCAGGAGAATCGCGTAAGCAATGACTGCAATCAGCAGCCACAGCAAAAGCCGAGTAAGTAGAGAAAAGAGCATACTGTGGCCTGTCTGGGTTGATGACTGGTGAATGAACTGCCTATCACTATCTCCTATTCGCTGCTGTCCGGACAAGGGGCCGTTTTTGTTGGCTTTTTTGACGGTAACGGAGGCCAAGAAAATCAAGCAACGTTATTATTGGCGATCTAATTGCTCGTGCTATTGCCTTGGGATTTAATAAAGTCAATAAACTGCCGTGCGGTTCTGCCAGAGCGCCCATTATGGCGGGTTGCCCATTGTAAGGCTTGGTATTCTAATTCTGCACCCGTGAGAGAAACTTGATTGAGGGCAGCTAAGTGTTTCACCATATGCAGGTAGGTTCTTTGATCGGCAGGTTCAAAGGTGAGGGTTAAGCCGAAGCGATCGCTAAACGATAGCTTTTCTTGTACTGTATCCCAATAGTGAATCTCTTCGGCATCTTGAGGACGGGGGCGATCTCCAAAAAATTCCCGAATTAAGTGACGACGGTTGGAGGTGGCATAAACAATGACGTTATCGGGTCTGGCGGTTAAATTGCCTTCTAAGACAACTTTTAGAGACTTAAAGGCATCATCATCTTCTTCAAAGGAGAGATCGTCAACAAAGATAATAAACTTTTGCGGCAGATTCCGCAGCCGTTCGACAATGTCGGGTAAGTCTTTCAGGTCGGACTTGGCTACTTCAATTAAGCGTAAGCTATCATACTGATGCAGTAATCCTTTAATTAAAGACGATTTGCCACTGCCGCGACTGCCATATAAGAGGACATGAAGCGCCGGAGAACCAGCAAGTAAGGCTTTGGTGTTTTGTAAGAGGGCTTGTTTTTGTTCTTCGTATCCCACTAATTCCTTGAGTTGAATGCGATCGGGATAAGAGATACCTTTTAATTCTCCCGACTGCCAGCGCAAGGCTCGATATTCACCGAAGATTCCAGTTCCATGGTTTTGATAATAACGGATGAATTCCGGCAGGGCATCCGGCCAGTTTTGAGTTTTTCCCAGCAGAGGGTGAGCAGAAGAGTCCATGATCCAGGAAACTGGAGGTTCTGGCAGATCGGCTACCCATTGCACCCACAACCCGATCTGTTCCAGCACTGGAGGTTCTCCTTGACAGAGAGTTTGTAGTGTCTGTAAATCCTGTCTTGCTGCAGCGATCAGAGGACTGGGAATTTTAGCTAAGGCGAGGTGTTGCACTTGGCTCGTAAAGGGGTTATGGTCTCGGACAATTTGCGCCAGCAGATAATCTGACCAACTTTTTTGCACATGCGCTAGGGTTCTAAACCAATGACCGTATGCCTTGAGACACTCCAGGGCATTGGGTTCGGGTTGATTGAGTTGGTCTAAGAGGCTCAGAAAGGCTTGCCCGACTTCATTATGAAGTACATTTTGATAGAGAAGTAGGGAAACCGCTTGATGTTGGAGTGAGGCAATTTTTTGTTGCGCTGAAGGGTTTAGGGTGGTCATATCAGCATTTGGCGATCGGATGCAAATTTACATTGTATCCGGATCGTTGGGGCGATCGGCTCAGATATTTTCTGTGGCTATATAATAGCCTGCTTTCACTGATACCATTTCTCTATTAAGCGTAGCTTAATAAGGCATCAACCAAGTAGTCCCATCCAGTAATCGAGGTGATCTTTACCTTATCGAAGTCCTCAAGGACTTGTGAAAGACTTTTCTGTAGGCTTTTCAGGTCTTTACAGTTCTGCCGTCTCAGCTTGACTTTTAAGGCTGATTTGCTTTTTCTTTCTTTTCCTGATACTTTTTTGACTTCTAATAGTTCCCTTGTTCCACCCTTTCTATACTTTTTTTAAACCGACGAGAATTGTTGCTTCATTTCTGTATAGCCTTTTATTCAGTTCTTTTCGTGTCGATAATTTACCTGTTTTTAGCCAATATAGCATTTGTCACCCTTCCTTTTCACTGGCTTTTTTTGACTTGCTTAAGCGCTTTTGAAGTTCCCCACAGTTTCTGAGATACTCACTTTTAACCAACTCTTTCTCTGCCATAAATATAGCAGAGAAAGAGTTGGTTAGGACAGTTAGATTATCCCCCTTCTGTCACTTTCGGAAATCGCGATCGCTGTATCCCCTATGGAGAGAGAGATGTACTGATCTGACTGGATTTTTGAGCTTCTGTTAGGAAAAATTGTCGCGATCGCCGATACTGCAAGAGTTCTAGAATTCACTCAAGACAAATGTTTTCCCAGTTTGACAGAAGAGGGATAAGCTAATGTTATGCTTATGTGATGGCGACCTTTCATTTCAGTTGACGTTTTGAGCAAAATGCTATCAAAAAAGGTTGCTATAGCGATCTGGGAGCTGCTTTGTCACCCCTTGAGCTAGTCAAGTGTCTGTGAATGGGAAATCTCCAGCTATACGCTCCGCGTTAGCTGGATGAGCGTCAATTTCGTCCATACTTTTGACGAATGCGACCCACTTGCTCTTGAAATTGAGCGCCCTTCTCTGGATTCACCATGGCCACAAAATTGGCAAATCCTTGAATTGAAGCCAACACATTCCTAGAATGTCCCCAATGTTTACCTTCTAACCCCTGAGTTTCAATTTGGTGTAGGGTAGCGCGAAATTTCTTGAGGGTTTTGCGGTCTATATTTAACCCTTCGTTGACCACAATTCCCGTAACATCCAGTTGGCAAGATTTACGGCGCAAAATCCGCGTTTTCTCAGGATGGAGGGTAAAACTTTCGTAATTAATAAGTGATTCTGTACGGCGCAAAATTCTACAGATATTTCTGAGGACATCACCAGAAGCCGAAAAGGTCAGATCGTCGGCATAGCGGGTATAGGTAAAGCCCAGTTCATCCGCCATCTGGGTTAAGCGTTTATCTAAACGACGACAAATGAGATTAGAAATAGCAGGACTCGCTGGAGATCCTTGGGGAAGATGCCGTTGATTGAGGGCAATATAATAAGTTTGGCCATCTAAGCTCACTTCTTCCACATCTGGGGCGGTACAGATTAGAGCCAAAATAGTTGCCACAGCTTCCGAATAGCCCAAGGAGCGAAATAAACCTTTCACCCGGCGATAGGAAATAGAGGGGAAAAAGTCTTTAAGGTCTAAATTAATCACCACTTCTGCTCCCACATGGTGGCTGGCATTCGTAATGATGGAGCGATCGCGGCAAAAGCCATGGGCCGCCTCATGAACCGGAATCTTCTCTAAAATCTGACTCAAAATCCAGTATTGCGCCCGTTTTAATCGAGGCATGGGCACAGAAATCAATCGTTCACCCCCCGTCTTTTTAGGCATTTTGAAGCGGATATAATGGGATACAGTCGCCGTTTTCCGGTCAAAGGCAAAAAACCTTAGCTCGCCCAATGTAATCCCCATTTCTTGGGCAATATCGGCGGCTGTTGCTAGTTGAGGTAGTCCATGGCGATCGAGTTCTGAGGGGTTGCTCTGCTGCTCTCCTAAACCCCCAGAAACCTCTTCCCCTAAATAAACAATCTCCTGTTGTTGACGCTCTTGCCAAGCTTGTGCCCTTGCTTGTCTTTCCTCTTCCCGTCTTTGTTTCGTTTCTTCCCGTTTCCGGCGAGATTCTGCTAACCGTTGTTTTCGCAACTGCCGACGGATGGCTTGTTCATCTTGCAGTTGACGGTTTTTTTGTCGTAGCTCAGTCAGTTGCCGATACAGTTCTGAACGACGGCGAATTTCATCGGCTGGATCTTGGGGGAGTTCTCCCTGTTCGGGCCAAAATCCATAGCGAATCATTTCTTCAAGGATGAAGGCTTCACGACCCATTTTGCGAATGCGATCGTAGAGTTCTTGGCGGGTACGGGGTTGATCGGACATGGTGATGAGCTAGAAGTGTTGAAAGTTCGCTTAATCTCGAAAAAAAGAGGATAAAATGTTGTAATCTATTCTCAAAGATATAAAAAAATCAATTCAATGCTAGCCTCATTTTCATCCCCAGTCAAACCCATCATCAAGGCATTATCTACTCAATGACTATGCAGTTTTCAAGTCTCGACTGTTCTTTTAAATCGGGTTAAACGTCCTACTTGATAGGACTTTGAAAAGTAGCAGAGACTGATATCCAATTCCCTGAATCAATGATAAACTACCCTAACTAAATATTTTTTCACATTCATGCTTGATCGACCCTCTTGGATTTACATTGCTGCCCCATTATTTACAGAAGCAGAGCAAGACTTTAACGCTAAATTAGCCCAACGATTAAAATCAGCAGGACATGCTGTCTTCTTACCTCAAGAAGAAGCCAAAGACTTGACTCAAACTGAAGAGATATTTAAGCGCTGTTTATATGGACTGAATCATTCCCATCTAGTCTTAGTTATTTTAGATGGTGCAGACGCAGATTCTGGGACTTGCTTTGAAGTTGGATTCGCCTACGCTAAGAAATTACCCATTGTAGGTTTACGGACAGATTTTAGGGGAACTGGAGATGACTGGGGACTTAATTTAATGCTACTTCAAAGTTGCAATCATTTACTCCTCGCTCAACGGAATCTACCCAGTAAAATACCTCCTAACATTACTGTAATCTTTCCAGGAGAAGATTATGTCCCTATTTTGCTCAAAATTATCGAATAATTCAGCTTAACAAGTCCGAGCTTAAATATCATAAGATTGTGCATCTAAATTCTCCAGTTGAAGTTCGATTGAATCTTCTTCAAGTAAAAGGGAAGGATTCTGGACTAAAAACGGGAGTCCAGCACCTTTCAACCCCCGTTTAATTCGTTCAGGTGTTTCTAGAAATAGGAGAAAAATAGGCAAAATCTTGTCCGCACCTTCACTAATAATATGAGAAGAATTCAGAGGCATAACCCACTGATAATCCCCATCTAACCAAACTTGAGTTTGTCGCCATCGTCCCAAGAGATCGGAAAAATCTTCACCTGGCCGATGAATAAAGACAAAAATTTCCACCCCAGTCTTAATTTTCCACTCTGGATCGCACATTAAGAAACCCAGATCGCAGGGGAGCCGTGTTAATCCAATTGGAGGCTGATGAATCCCTTGAGAGATGATTTCTCTCGGTTTTAAATCCACAATAGGAAAGGGGATAGAAATTAAGCTCTCTTCTGGTCGTCGGAGACTCGGCAGAAATTCTACATAGGGGCGATACTGGCGCAACAAGGCGATCGCCGACTTGAGATTACTGTATTCTGCTAATAGGGCTTCATAATGGGATTTTTTAATTGGCATCGTCTTATAATTATATTGAGTATAATAAATAACAGGAAATTAACCCATCATGCAGATCGCCTTCCCCGTTATCATTCCAGACATTACAAGGTTTCAAACACCTTAAACATGGGTAGGTACATTGCCAACAAAATTGAACCTACCATACCCCCGATCACTACAATCATAACGGGTTCGAGCATACTGGTTAACCCTTTGACCGCTTGTTCGACTTCATCTTCATAGAAGTCAGCGACTTTCATCAGCATTTGGTCAATTTGTCCCGTTTCTTCCCCAATACTAATCATTTGAATAGCTAGGGCAGGAAATACCTTATAGCGGTCAAGAGCTGTACTAATCATCCCTCCCCCTTGAATTTCTTGGCGGGAAGCTTCCACTGCATCGGCAATAGTTTGATTTCCAGAAGTATCCCGAACAATTTCCAAAGAAGTGAGAATAGGAACGCCTGCACGGGATAGAGTTCCAAATGTGCGACAAAAGCGAGCCGTTGCCGTTTTTTTAATCAAATCCCCAAATAAAGGCACTTTCAGGAATTGCTTATCCATGATTTTTTTGCCTTGAGGGGTTTTGTACCAGTTATCGTACAACACCTTAGCAACAATTAAGATGACTAATAGGGTCACTGACTTTGCCGGAGAAGTTAGAAATGCACTAATGTGGAGCATCATCTGTGTAAATGCCGGTAATTCCACCCCAATATCGGCAAAGATATTGGCAAATGTAGGAATCAAAAATACCGTTAAGGCAACAAAAATAATCACAGCAAGAGTCCCTACCGTTGTTGGATAAGACATGGCTGATTTAATTTGGTTTTGCAACCGAGCCGAATCTTCCAATAACTTTGCTAGACGGTTGAGTACATCATCGAGTACCCCCCCAACTTCCCCGGCTGAAACCATGGCTACATAGAGGTCATCATAGCAATCCGGGTGTTTACCCATAGACTCAGATAAACTTGACCCCTCTTGCACTTCCGCTGAAATTTGTTTCAATGCCCTTTTGAGTTTAGGGTTTTCACATTGTTCGGTTAAAACGCCTAGACAGCGTACCATTCCCACGCCAGCATTAACCATCGCGGAAAACTGCCTGGAAAAGATAGCTTTATCTTTTACGGTGACACTAGCCGTCGCTGCAGCAAAGTTTTCGTTTAACTCATCCATGTCAAGGTTAGCAAAGTCAATGCCAAACAGTGGGGCTTTTTTGACTTCGCCTACCTCTAAACCTCGACTGAGCAATTCAGCACGCGCTGCACCAAGAGAGGCTGCTTTAACAGTTTCTCGCTTGGCATTTCCCATCGAGTCTCGAACATCAGCAACAAATTCAGGCATGGTTCATTATTCTTGAAATCATTGGGGTGGGCACATTGAGATTCAAAGCAAGATTAGAGTTTTTGTTTGGCCGGTTGAACCAAACGCATTAACTCATCGACTTTATTACATTTACCGATCGCATCTTCGTAGGAGACTTTCCCATCATTAACCAGTTTTGCCAAAGCCATCTCCATGGTTTGCATCCCCATTTTCCCACCCGTTTGAATCGCTGAGTAAATTTGAGTCGTTTTTCCTTCCCGAATCAAGTTGGCAATAGCCGGCGTATTCACCATAATCTCCTGAGCTGCACAGCGTCCACCACCAACTTTCTGCACCAAGTTTTGGGAACAAACCCCCACCATCGACCCCGACATTTGGGCCCGAATTTGGGGCTGTTGAATCGGAGGGAACACATCCAATAGCCGGTCAATCGTACCTGCCGCATTGTTAGTGTGCATAGTTCCAAAGACCAAGTGCCCCGTTTCTGCTGCCGATACAGCTAGACCAATGGTTTCCAAGTCCCGCATTTCTCCCACCAGAATGATATCTGGATCTTCCCGCAAAGCGGCTTTAAGGGCGTTAGAGAAACTCTTCGTATCTTCTCCCCGTTGCCGTTGGTGAAACAAACTTTTAATGTTAGGAAAGACGTACTCAATCGGATCTTCTACCGTCAGAATATGTTCAGCACGGGTGCGATTAATCAAATCCAAAATCGCTGCCATAGTTGTTGTTTTACCCGATCCAGTTTGTCCGGTCACCAAAACCATACCCCGAGGTCGTTCTGACATTTCCCGCATGATTTCCGGAACGCCCAACTTCTCAAAATTAGGAATTTTGGACGCTAATGCCCGCAAGCAAGCCGCATAACAGCCCCGTTCGCGATACACATTCACCCGGAACCGAGATAGTCCTTTGACCCCATAAGCACAGTCTAACTCCCAGGTTTGTTCTAGATCTTTACGCTGGTTATTGTTGAGCATCGAAAAGATCAACCGCTGACAATCTGGGCCATCAAGCTGTTCTCCAAACTGAGGCTGGGGGGTTAATTTACCACTAATGCGAAAATAGATCGGCGCACCCGCTTGAATGTGCATATCCGAGCCTCCTTGTTCAACCAAGGATTCCATCACATCTTCAATCATATAACTCATCAGTTTTTTTCCTCAATTGTTGGTAAAATTTAACATTAAGCCAGAATTCTCTGGCTAGAAAAGAGTAAGATTAATCACTAAAACGCGGGGTCATACAATAGGGGCAGTCGATCCATTCTTGTTGAAGTCCAGCTCCACAGACTCGACAGGTTAACCCCGCTTTTCGTTTGGCCTTGAGTTCTGCCTCTAAACCACTATCGGTAAAGGTTACCCGCTCTACTTCTTCCAGAGTAGTCGATCCTTCACGCACCAGGTTTAAGCTGTAGGCTAACAGGGTGACCATACCTTCTTCAACGGCTGCTTCTTTAATGCGTTCCGTGGGTGCGCCTTGGTTAATCAACAGTTGTAGATTTTCGGTTACCCGCAGGAGTTCATAGACCCCACAGCGTCCTTTATAGCCCACACCGTTACATTTAGGACAAAGTTCTCCTTGTTCTCTTAAGGCAGCTCGTTCATCGGGAGCGATAGTGTTGGCCTTATAGAGGGTTAAATTTCCTTCTTTAGCTGCTGATAAACCAAAGCGAGAGAGTTCTTCTGGAGTTGGGGTATAGGGAATACGGCATTCACTACAGACCCGTCGCATCAGCCGTTGGGCAACGACCCCTAGAAGTGCCCCAGAGACCATGAACGGTTCTACTCCCATTTCATCTAAGCGGGCGATCGCACCAGCCGCATCATTAGTATGCAATGTCGTCAATACCAAGTGTCCTGTGAGTGCCGCTTCAATTGCTGTCTTCGCCGTTTCCTTATCCCGCGTTTCCCCCACCAGAATCACATCCGGATCTTGCCGCAAGAACGCCCTCAGAATAGCGGAAAAGTCCATATTTTTTTCCCGAATTACCTGCACCTGGTTAATTCCTGGCAGGGCATATTCAATTGGGTCTTCAGCGGTTGAGATATTAATTCCAGGATCGTTACGTTCAGCTAAAATCGAATACAAGGTGGTGGATTTACCTGACCCAGTGGGCCCCGTGACCAAAATCAATCCAAAGGGCCGAGAAGCCATATCTCGCACCATTTCTAGGGTTTCTGGACTGGTAATCAACTTATCCAAACCCAACTGCGTCGAGGAGTTATCCAAGATCCGCAGTACAATTTTTTCACCATAACGAGCTGGCAGGGTATTCACCCGGAAGTCTACTTTACGACCTTGGAAAATCCGCCGAATCCGACCATCTTGGGGTTTACGTCGTTCAGCAATATCAAGATCGGCAATAATTTTGAATCGGGATGTAATGGCTGGGACAATCTTCTTCGGAAAGGGAGGAAAGGGCTGTTGCAAGACCCCATCCTTACGAAAGCGAACCCGGAGGTTTTCCTCCTGGGGTTCTACATGAATATCGGAGACTCCATCCGATAGCGCTTTCGCCAGAATCTGGTTAACCGCCTTAATCACTGGGGCACTTTCGGCATCTCCGAGTGCTTTATTCAAGTCAGCATCCGAGACTTCATCATTCTCACCCTCTTCAAGATCGACATCCCCAAATTGGCTAATATCAATTTCTAACTGTTTAGAATCTACTTTTTTGGGATCGGGTGCTTTTTTAACTTGTTCGTCTAGATACTTGGAGATAATTGCTTGAAAATCTTCTGGGGTAATCACCATGCGATTCATGGTGAGTCCCTGGGGACGCAAGACTCGATTCAGGTCATCCTGAGCGGCTAAGTTATCTGGATCGACCAATGCCACTAATACAGCAGGTGGATTGGCATTATTTTTAGATAGGGGAACCAATTGGTAACGGCGACACAGATCCAACGGAATCAAGGTATCAATGAGTTCATTGACCTGATTCGTATCAATTTCATTAATTTCCGGATCGAGGGAATCAACACCGTATAGAATTTTAAGTTCAAAAAGCTGTTGCTTTTTGTACTGGCGAATTAGATCGGGGGAAAGTTGCTTACCGGTGAGTTGTTCTATTAAATCGGTCAGCGATCGCTTATTTTTCCGGCTTTCCACCAGAGCCTTTTCCATATCATCTTTCTCAATAAAGCCAGACTGTACCAGTTTATTGCCAAAGGGAGAGAGATTATTCGCAACAGCCATTAAGGCTTTAGATTGCTGTCGGCGTGACGAGATGGGGGATTTGGTCATGGGGGGTGGAGATCTCCTCTAAATATGAATTAATTTAAGATAGCCTCATCAAGAAACTACGGATTTCTGAGGAATAGCATAGAGAGTGCTTGCAGCTAATCCTTCCATGCTACTATTATGCATGTTACCCAATGGTGAAAGGAAACGACCAGCTTGAGATCTGCTTCTGGAACAAAACTTAAGCCAAATATTTCTTCCATCGTCCCGTCAAACCGTCAAAAGACAGGATAAGCTAAAAAACTAAGCTCCGTGATGGATGAAGATTCAGCATCTTTCCCGGAGTAATGATTGCATGATGTAGCGAGTCAGATTAGGTTAACCCCAATGATCGATGAGTCCAAGCCAGTAGAAACTTCTCAGAATCCCAACCCCGAAGACCTCTTGAATCAGGCAGAAAATCCAGCTAGTGTTTCTGCACAAGAGCCAGAAACCTCTAGTCCGGAAGTGGACAATGGAACAGAACCGGCCCAAGTTCAGGAAGATAGTGCTTCTGAAGGAATAGATCCATCTTCAGAACCCCCTTCAGAGACACCTGATCCAGCAGCCCATCAAGCGGATGTTGCACAAGCGGCCTTGCTAGCCGAAGTCTTAGCCAGTAAGGAATTGGAATTAGACAGTATAAAACAGAGTTACGAGGAAGTTAAAGCTCAATACCAACGTTTAGGAGCTGACTTTGATAACTTCCGCAAACGGACACAAAAAGAAAAGGGGGAATTAGAAGATCAGACCAAGTGTAAGACCCTACAAGAATTGCTACCAGTGGTTGATAACTTTGAGCGGGCGCGATCGCAAATTAAACCCCAAAATGAGGGGGAAATGACAATTCACAAAAGTTATCAAAGTGTCTACAAACAATTAGTAGACTGTCTCAAACGCATTGGTGTTTCTCCTATGCGAGCAGAAGGGAAAGAATTTGACCCCAATCTCCATGAAGCGGTGATGAGAGAGGCAACCTCAGAATATGCTGAAGGCACGGTGACTGAAGAATTGATGCGAGGCTATCTTCTCAATGACCGAGTATTACGCCACGCCATGGTTAAGGTCGCCGCTGCACCAGAAGACGAACCGGCACTCCCAGTCGAGGACGCAACCGAACAAACGAACGAACCGGAAGCCGAAGAGAGTGAGAGCTAAAACCGTGATCTAAAATTAACGGTAATCGGTAAAGAAAGGGGAAATCACATCAATGTCAAGTCCATATCCAACTTGATCGGTGATCCCTTTATAAATCACCAATTATGCCGTTATTAACTTCAACATCTGGCAGCTTAACATGGGAAAAGTTATTGGGATTGATTTAGGCACAACCAATAGTTGTGTATCGGTATTAGAGGGAGGTCAACCTGTTGTGATCTCCAATGCAGAAGGTGGCAGAACTACCCCCAGTATGGTCGGCTTTGGCAAAGCTGGCGATCGCCTGATCGGTCAACTGGCCAAACGCCAAGCTGTCACCAACGCCGAAAACAGTATCTATAGCATCAAACGGTTTATCGGTAGGCGCTGGGACGACACGGAAATGGAACGCTCCCGCGTCCCCTACAAATGTATCCAAGGTCGCGATAGCACGGTCGATGTGCAAGTGCGAGGGCGTAACTATACCCCCCAAGAAATTTCCGCCATGATCCTACAAAAACTCAAACAGGACGCGGAAAACTACCTGGGAGAACCCGTTACCGAAGCAGTCATTACCGTTCCTGCCTACTTTACCGATGCTCAACGGCAAGCCACCAAAGACGCGGGGAACATCGCTGGTTTAGAAGTCCAACGCATTATCAATGAACCCACTGCTGCTGCCCTATCCTACGGTCTTGACAAACAAGACCAAGAACAACTCATTCTCGTCTTTGATCTCGGTGGCGGAACCTTCGATGTCTCCATTCTCCAACTCGGTGATGGCATCTTTGAAGTCGTCGCCACCTCTGGAAATAACCATTTAGGCGGCGACGACTTCGATAACTGCATCGTCACCTGGATGATCGAAGAATTCAAAGACCAAGAAGGGATCGATCTATCGGTAGATAAAATGGCCCTCCAACGGTTGCGAGAAGCCGCTGAAAAAGCCAAAATCGAACTCTCAAATATGACGGCAACCTCCATCAACTTGCCCTTCATCACGGCTGATGAAACTGGCCCCAAACATCTAGAAATGGAGCTAACCCGCTCTAAATTTGAAGAGTTAGCCCAAGACATGATTCGGGGAACCTTAGAACCGGTAGAACAAGCCCTTAAAGATGGCAATAAAACCAAAGAAGATATCGATCGCATCATCTTAGTCGGCGGTTCCACTCGCATCCCCTCCGTTCAAGAAGCCCTTTCCCAATACTTTGGTGGCAAAAAACCAGACCGCTCCGTTAACCCCGATGAATCCGTAGCTCTGGGTGCTGCCATCCAAGGAGGAGTCATGGGAGGAGAAATTAAAGACCTCCTGCTCCTGGATGTCACCCCCCTATCTCTGGGCATTGAAACCCTGGGTGAAGTATTCACCAAAATTATTGAACGCAATACCACCATTCCCACCAGTAAAACCCAAATTTTCTCGACCGCCACCGATGGCCAAACCTCAGTAGAAATCCATGTGCTACAAGGGGAACGAGCCATGGTCGCTGATAATAAAAGCCTGGGGAAATTCCAACTGACCGGTATTCCTCCCGCACCGCGAGGTGTACCTCAAATTGAAGTCTCCTTTGAAATTGATGCCAACGGTATCCTCAAAGTATCAGCAAGAGACAAAGGAACCGGACGAGAACAAAGTATCGAAATTACCAATACGGGTGGTTTAAGTCAGACCGAAATAGAAAAAATGCGCATGGAAGCGGAAGTCTATTCCGAATCTGACCGGGTGCGCCGCCAATTAGCTGAACTAAAAAACCAAGCTGAGGGTTTATTCCAGAGTTACTATTCCACCTTAGAACAAAATAGAGACGTAATTCCCGAAGATCTGCAAGTGGAAGCTCAAGGACGGATTGAGCAACTGCGGGTGAGTTTAGAGGCTCCAGATAGCTCAGTGGAAGCAGTTAAAGAGCAAATGAATGCCCTACAACAAATTCTATTTACCATTGGTTCATCCGTATATGCAGGTTCAGGTGCTGTCGAGGACTTCACCCAAGGGGAAACGGTGATTGATTCGGCAGTAGAAACCCTGCAAAGTTCGGTAGAATCGGAGCAAGAAGAAGAGGATTTTAGCTTTGATGAGGAAGATGAAACCGTTTCTGCGGATTATGAAGAAATTGAGTAAAGCCTCAAATTTTTCCACCTCCTCCTTAAAATTCAGAGAAAACTAAGCGGTCTCTACCCCAAGAGACCGCTATAATAGTGTGCAGTTCTATATGCCCACTTGTTGAGAGATCCCCGAAAGACAGAGCGCCCTATGGCCGACTACTATGAAATTCTCGGTGTTTCCCGCGAAGCAGACAAAGAAGAGATCAAGCGAGCCTACCGTAGGTTGGCGCGAAAATATCACCCGGATGTTAACAAAGAAGCCGGAGCTGAAGACAAGTTCAAAGAAATTAACCGAGCGTATGAAGTTCTCTCTGAACCAGAGATCAAAGCTCGATATGACCGCTTTGGTGAACAAGGTGTAAGTGGTGGAGCCGGAGGCCCTGGTTTTGGGGACTTTGGCGATATGGGTTTTGCAGATATCTTTGAGAGCTTCTTCAATGGCTTTTCTGGTGGTGGAGTAGGAACCCAAGGGGCAAGACGACGAGGCCCAGTCCGAGGTGATGATTTACGATTGGATTTGAAGTTGGACTTCAAAGAAGCCATTTTTGGTGGTGAGAAAGAGATTCGGATTAATCATTTAGAAACCTGTAAAACCTGTAACGGTTCGGGAGCGAAACCGGGGACTAAACCGGTGACTTGCCAAACCTGCGGCGGTTCAGGTCAAATCCGCCGAGCGACTCGCACGCCTTTCGGTAGCTTTACTCAGGTATCGGTTTGTCCGGCTTGTAATGGTCAAGGACAGGTGATTCAGGATAAGTGTAATGACTGTGGTGGTAGCGGGAATAAGCAGGTTACGAAGAAGTTGAAGATTAATGTTCCTGCTGGGGTGGATAATGGGACTCGACTGCGGGTGTCTAATGAGGGAGATTCGGGACAGCAGGGTGGACCTCCTGGTGATTTGTATGTTTATTTGTTTGTAAATGAGGATGCGGATTTCCGGCGGGATGGTATTAATGTGCTTTCGGAAATGAAGGTGAGTTATTTACAGGCGATCCTGGGTGCTCGCGTCCAGGTGACAACGGTTGATGGTACGGAAGAATTGACTATTCCGGCAGGAACACAACCGAATACGGTGTTGACGCTGGAAAATCGAGGAGTTCCTCGGCTGGGAAATCCCGTAAGCCGTGGAGATCATTTAATTACGGTGGTGGTGGACATTCCTAATCCTAAACAGTTGAGTGCAGATGAGAAGGAGCATTTGAAGGAGTTGGAACGCCTAAGAGGCGATCGCCAAGATAAGGGAGGTGGGTTGTTCGGAGGGATTTTTAATAAATGAGTCCCCAGACTGATTTAGGTACTCCTGATGTTCAACTGGATTTACGGGGGACACCTTGTCCCCTCAACTTTGTCCGCACGAAGCTACAACTGGAAAAAATGGCTCCCGGTTCCCTATTGGAAGTGTGGTTAGATGCAGGGGAACCCATTGAGCAGGTTCCGGATAGCCTGAAAATGGCAGGTTATCCGATTGAAGGACTACAAGAGTCAACCCAGGATGAAGAGGAGCCGTTTTTCCGGCTGCAAGTTCGGCGATCAGATCCGGAAAATCTGCCTCCACAATGAATCAGGTTTGGGTGGGTACGGTGTTGGCAGTTCAAGCCAATTTTTATCAAGTTCAGCTTGATGAGCAAGAAGGAACTCCTTTGTTGTGTACTCGCCGATCGCGCCTGAAGAAGATTGGTCAACGGGTGATGGTGGGCGATCGCGTGCGGGTGGAAGATCCAGATTGGTCGGGTTTGCGGGGGGCGATCGCCCAAGTCTATCCCCGAACTACCGAGTTATCCCGGCCTCCTGTAGCCAATGCGGATCAACTGTTACTGGTTTTTTCTGTCGATCAACCCAGTCTCGACCCCTATCAACTCAGCCGGTTTCTCGTCAAAGGCGAATCAACATCATTGAGTTTATGTCTCTGTTTAAACAAGAGTGACCTGGTTTCAACTGAGTGGAAAGAAGAATGGTGTCACCGCTTAGGACAATGGGGTTATGTGCCTCTGTTCATTAGTGTGGTGAGTGGACAGGGGTTAGCAGAACTCGAGCAACAGCTAGCGCAACGAGTCACGATTGTTGCAGGGCCTTCTGGGGTGGGAAAATCAAGTTTAATTAATACTTTGATTCCCAATGCCCATTTGCGGGTAGGGAAAGTGTCTGGAAAGCTCCAAAAGGGACGACACACCACTCGTCATGTGGAGTTATTTAAGTTACCTAGTGGCGGACTTTTGGCGGATACCCCCGGATTTAATCAGCCGGATGTAGACTATCCTCCAGAAGCATTAGGAGATTATTTTCCAGAAGTGCGGGCGCTCATGAAGGTCGATCATTGCCAATTTAGTGACTGTTTGCATCGGGAAGAACCGGATTGTGCAATTCGAGGAGACTGGGAGCGCTACGAACATTATCTCATGTTTTTGCAAGAGGCGATCGCCCGTCAAGAACAGCGCGATCGCCAAGCCGATCCTGAATCTACCCTGAAGCGTAAAGGTCACAATACTTACGAGCCTAAACTGAATACCAAAAAATATCGCCGTCCCTCCCGCCGTACCCAACAACAACAGTTGGAAGAATGGTACAAAGATGCTGAAATTTGACACTCCCCGGTCTGAAGACGCGGGGATTCTTCATTCATCGAGATGCCGTAAGAGGGCAGGATTTCTCCAACTCACCAAGAGGGCTTCTCTCCTGAAGCGTAAATTCCTCTGTGCCCCAGAGTATTTTTAATCCACGTTGCAGAATTACTTTCGCCGCGTTAATGTCACGATCCTCCACATATTGGCAGTGTGGACAAATGTGAGTACGAGTTGATAGGGTCTTTTTGACAATTTCGCCACAATTGGAACATTCCTGAGAGGTATAGTGGGGAGGAACTGCAATCGTTACTCTTCCGTATTTACCCCCAAAATATTCTAACCACCGCCGAAACTGCGACCATCCTGCATCACTTATCGACTTGGCTAGTTTATGGTTTCTAACCAGGCCGGCGATATTCAAATCTTCATAGGCAACCACATCGTTAGAGTGGATAACGGAACCGGCAATTCTTTTTGCATGTTCTTCTCGCCGCCTACTTACTTTCAAATGCTGCCGAGCATACCTTTTTCTAGCCTTGTGATAATTTTTGGATTGAGGTTTCTTGTTTTTACGGTATTTTTTGGACTTCTGGCGATTGGCCCTTTTGAGCATTTTTTCTGCTTCTCTATAAAACCTAGGATTCGGCTCAGTATGTCCATTTGAATCAGCCAGAAAATATTTAAGCCCTACGTCCAACCCAACCATTTGATTAGTCGGTTCTAATTCAATCTTGAGATCTACCTTAATACAGAATTGACAATAGTATCCGTCTGCTCTCCGAATTAATCTAATGCGTTTGATTTGAGCGGTAGAATAATGCCCCAAGTCCGAAGTTCCTACGAGTTTTAACTCTCCAATATCATTTTTGTCGGTAAACTTGATTCGCTTGGGAGAAAGGAGCTTCCATCCACAATTTTTATACTCGACTGAGCGAGAATATTTCTTAAATTTAGGATATCCTTTCTTGCCGGTTTTTTTCTTCTTGTAGTTTTCGTAAAAACGTTCTATCGCAAACCAGGCACGTTCAGCAGAAGCCTGTCTAGCCATACTGTTCAAATTTTTAGCAAAACTAAATTCTTTAGCCAACACAGCGCAATATTTGTTTAGATCATTTCTTGAATTGCCTAATCTGTCCATCCAATAACATAGGCATTTGTTACGGATGAATTGGGCCGTTCTGATCGCTTCATCGATGGCTGTGTATTGGCTTGGTTTTGCCTTAATTTTGAATTCGTAAACTATTATTTCTTCTGAGCGCACCAATACATTAATCTTATCACGCTCTCGTGTAAGAATCAAGTTTTACAGGCTGCTTTTAACCTGCTCTCATCCTTCATCCCCGGAATGAATTCACGGGGTTTTCGGAATATCTCTTATAAGGGAATAGGGAATGGGGAATGGGGAATATCAAATCGTTAAATGGTTGCTACAAATGCGTAGTGTAGAGACAAGGCATGCCTTGTCTCTACAATGGTTGTGATGTGTAGCGTTATTTTTTAGATTTGATATTACCACCTTAACTTGTGACCCATGCCCATTACCCATTACCATAATAGACCTAGTTCTTAGGTTCATCATAGTCGTGTTCTCTAGGAATTGGTTGCTTCCTGCCAGCGTCCCCTCAACTCTCGCATTGCCCCGATCTCATCTTCTTTTGCTGTGGCTAAAAACTGGTATAACCACTCCTTCGGCACTTCGGCAAACGTTGGACTTTGCTCCACTTCCACATATACCCCAGACTTCAGAGTATAAATCCGCCACACCTGCCCATCAAAACGCCAAAACTCTGGCACACCCAAACGAGCATAAAATTCATTCTTAGCAATATCCGTGTGGGTAATATCTACCTCAACCACCAAATCTGGGGGCGGATCTTGGGCAAAATTCACATTGCGTCCTTTCACCAACGGCTGATTTTGAAAATAATAGGCACTATCCGGTTCTGCTCCTTTTCTTAACAGGGGATAATTCATGGTTGTCGATCCCATGGTCTTAATGGAAAGACCCAACAACTCAACCAAAACCACAATAAATCGCTCAATTAAACACCGGGCAAATTCATGGTCTTCTAAGGGCATAGTGATCTCTAGAACTCCATCATCATAGATTAGACGAGAACCTCTGGATTGAGGCAGTTGATCGAGGATGTGTACATAGTTCTCCCACGTGATACCACGAAAAACAACCCGTTGTTCGCCCTTGGGTTGTACGGTTGCTTGAGGTTCTGGTGCTGCAATAACCATATCGCTGACTTTATTGAATACCACAGGTTTTGAGTTTATGACTGAGTAGGGAATAACCGATCGCCGATCCCAGATAAGGTAAATGACCTGGAGGCGCATTATCCGTATAGTTTAACTCAGTCGGCTTTGTCCATTGACTCTCTTTACGCCAGCCAATGCGATCGCAAAACTGACCATAATCTCCTCCCACCTGTTCATAGAGCCGAGATTGCACACTTAAGCCAAATTTGCCTTTACTATAGGCCATCCAAAGTTCATTTATAGTGTCTAATTCTGTACAAGGTAACTCATCTAAATTCAGGGCATCTAACCAACCATCACTTTCTCGTCGAGTTGCCCGTAAAATCAGACCGAGGGTTTCTTGATTGCTTTCTTTCCACTTACGATCCGCGAGTAAATCCTGAAGTCGAGTATAATCTATACCACTTTCTGAACGCAAGGGAACATTCGGGTTAGTTGGATAAACTGGAGCAGCAGAAGATAAGACAGCAGCTTGGGGTTCTGGTGTTGACTCTTCAACCGCTTCCACAACAGCAGGTTCAGGAACAACACTATTTTCCACAGGCACGACTTCCAAGAACTCGGCTGATATTCCCGGAGTCATCAACCCCTCGATCGCCTCAAACACTCCCGTTACCAATCCTTCGAGCCAGTGATAACACTCAGCCGGAAGTGCAATCACAAACAGCGATTCATCGCCAAGCAACTTTTGTACCTGCTCCAAGAGACGATCGCGCTTACCCACCTTCAACAGTACCAAAACCGTACACCATAACAGGGAACTGAGCGCTAGAAGAGAGAGTAAGGGAAATGCCAGGGGAAACCCTAAAATCAATCCTCGGTCATTTTTGAGAGAGTAAGAGTACTGTTGCCGATCGGCGATCGCCCAATTCCACAATTTTGCACTCAGGTGAGAACTCAGATCGATCAGCGTTAATAAGAGCCGTCCTAGCAAAAGATAACTTGTAAGGGGAAAGGACAGGATCATCAAACGGAGTTGCGGGTTAGCCATGGGTCATTCCTTCAATTCTTTCAATTCTTTGCGTACTTCCTTTCCACTGCTTCTAGAGGTGAGCGGTTAATTGTTGTAGCTGACCCTTGGTATTGTACCTGAAACAGTGCCATGATCTAAATGAAGGTTTTTAAGTACAGATTTAAAAATGGTTTATCAAAAGATTTTAGTTGCCCTCGATCGCTCCCTTCAAGCAGAAACCGTTTTTGAGAAAGGGTTAGCTCTAGCGCAACAGTTTTCTTCTCAAATGATGCTCTTTCACCGTCTCGGCTTGGAAGAAAGTAGTCTGTTTACCTACGTTGGTCCCTATGGCCATACCTTAACTAACTTTTCCCAAGCAGTACAAGAACAGATGGCAGAGGAAACGGAACAGACTCGTCAATGGCTCACTTGCTATTGCGATCGCGCTCAAGAAGCAGGTGTTTCCTGTGAATGGGAATGGAAAATGGGTGATACTGGACGTTGGATCTGCGATCTAGCCAAAAGCTGGGGTGCAGATTTAATTGTCGTGGGACGTAGGGGAAGACATGAAGTTGCTGAGGTACTACTCGGTAGTGTCAGTAATTATGTCGTTCATCGTGCTTCCTGTTCCGTGTTCATTGTCCAAGACAAACCCCTGCTATCCGAGCCAACCTGAACCCCCTATTCTTGAGTCACACTCGCTCAGGGTAAGTTAACTCAAATCCCTCTAAACTTGCCCTGAGAATCTTAGGATAGAACGAGCAATCATTGTTAATTATTTCATTGTTCATTGTTCATTGATTCCATGTCTCGACCTACTTTATATCTGGCAATCACCAATCATGGTTTTGGTCATGCCGTGAGGATGGCCTCAGTTGCCGCCGCGATCGCGCAACGTAATCCTGAAATTCTCCTCATTTTAGTGACTACTGTTCCCCGATGGTTACTCGAATCCTATATTTCGGTTGACTTTATCCACCGTCCCAGGGGGTTTGATGTGGGGGTGATTCAGTCCGACAGCTTGACCATGGATAAAGAACAGACTCTAGAGAAACTGAAACAGATTCGCAAAAATGAACACTCCATTATTGCCGGAGAAGTGAATTTCATTCGCCAAAATCGGGTTGATTTAGTATTAGCTGATTTGCCCCATTTAGCCATAGAGATTGCCCATAGTGCCGGAATTCCTTGTTGGATGATGGGTAATTTTGGCTGGGATTTTATTTATCGTCCTTGGGGAGGTGAATTTCTTGAGATCGCCGATTGGATTAGCAATAGTTATCGCCAGTGCGATCGCCTGTTTCGGCTACCGATTCATGAACCCATGAGTGCATTTCTGGAAATGGTTGATGTAGGGTTAACCGGGGGGATGCCTCGATCGACTGTGGAGCAATTGCGCCAACAGTTCCAAATTTCTGCTCCCAAAGAACGCACGGTATTATTAACATTTGGCGGGTTAAGCTTGCAAGCGATTCCCTATGATACCCTCAAGGGGTTTCCCGACTGGCGGTTTATCACCTTCGATGCCCAAGCTCCCGATCTACCCAATTTGATTAAAGCGAGGGGATATGAATATCGGCCAGTCGATTTTATGCCCCTTTGCGATCGCCTGATCTCTAAACCGGGATATAGTACATTTGCGGAGGCCTTGCGCTTAGGAACTCCCATTGCTTCTTTAACACGAGACGGCTTTGCCGAAACCCCGGTTTTAATGGAAGGATTGCAAGATTACGGCAGACATCAGATTATTGATCCAGAAGCTTTCTTTAGCGGAGATTGGAGCTTTTTACACCAAGTGCCTACGCCTCCCAGAACGGATGTAGTTTTGGATAAAACCGGCAGCGAGTCGATCGCCGAAGCCGCGATCAACTACTTTATATAAAATCCTCAATGTAGGGGTGATTCATGAATCACCCCTACAAATGCGTACTGTAGAGATAAGGCGTGGGTTGTCTCTACAATGGTTGTGATGCGATCGCCCTAAATAAACGGATGTGATATTAGAATTCACAATTAGGCTTCTCCATCTCCCTATCCCCCCACTCCCCCACTCCCCCATGACCTCAATTACCCTGACCCAGCGCTGTTTGCAGTTGGATGATTCCCAAATTGCCTTTACCCTTCCCTTAACTGCTTGGGAGCGTACTCGCAGTCGCTATCAGACGGAAACTCCGGACGGGGTAACGGTTGAGTTACGATTACCGAGGGGAACGGTTCTCCAAAATGGCGACCTTTTACAAACGGCGATCGCCGATACCCTGGTGCAAGTGATCGCCAAACCGGAACCCGTATTAGAAGTGACCTCGGAAACGGCGATCGGTCTTCTGCGAGCAGCCTATCATCTCGGAAATCGTCATATTCCTGTCGAAATCACTCCAGACTACTTACGTTTAGAAGTTGACCCGGTACTCCGAACAATGTTAGAGCAATTAGGAGTAAATGTAAGGGAAAAAATTGCTCCCTTCCAACCCGAACCCGGAGCATACAGTGCTGCGCATTAGGGAATAGTTCGGACTTGATATCATAACCGATTATTCGGACTCTATATTATTCAGGATTCCTCCTTGAAGCTTAATTTCTTGCGAATCCGAATTTTGTGTTCAGTAGCAATAACAATTGATCTCGCTTCTAACTCTTGATCGTAATTAGCTAAAACATCTTGCAGTAGAGAGAGTCTTTTGGAACGCGGGAGATTTTCTAACCGTAAAACTCCACAATGACGTTAATCTTGTAGCCATATCAGTTGTTCAAAATCAGAATCTGTGGTGATGATAATACGCTGTTCTCTTACAGCCCAATCCAAAATGTCACCATCACTCATACTGCGATCGACATCCCGAACGCAAGCAACATCATATCCCAAATCTTTCAAAAAATCGGATAAAGAACCATTGGCATTGACATCGAGCAAAAATTTCATGATTTATGATGCTACTGATCGCTCCACTATTTCTTCGCTATTGATGAGACGATAGGCATAGAACAGAGCAGCATAAATATCAGCCATTTCCAGGTCAGGATAATCCTCTAAAATCTCTGGTATTGATGCCCCTTTTGCCAACAATTCTAAAATCATAGCCACGGAAATTCTCATTCCTCGAATAATGGGCTTACTGCCAAAAATCTGGCGATCAAATGTAATTCTTGAGAGCAGAGAATCATTCAGATCGGCCATTGGCTCTTACCTCCTTATCTATCAAGGGACTGAACTATGGTTCATAATAATCTACTTTTTCGGCAATCTCAACAATTTCTCGCCAATATCTTCGTGCAACAGCACATAGAAACAGGGAATCATAAATAAGGTTAACAGGGTGGCCAAGGATAAGCCCGAAAACACCACCACGCCTAATGGTTGCAAAAATTCTCCCCCTTCTCCTGAACCTACAGCCAAGGGAAATAAACCTAACACTGTGGTAATAGTCGTCATTAAAATCGGCCGTAATCGTTGGGGAGCGGCTCTTAAAATGGCACTACGATAATCTAATCCCGATTCGGCGCGAATTTGATTGGCTAATTCAACCATAATAATGGCATTATTGACCACAATTCCCACTAATAAAACGCCACCGACTAATACGGTAGCCCCGATCGCCGTTTCCGTCAGGTACAATCCTAAAATTCCCCCCGCGAGAGCCAGGGGAACCGTGAGCATAATCACCAAGGGATCGATTAAAGAGTTATACTGAACTGCCATGACCACAAACACCAGGAACGCCGCCAAACTGCCCAAAATAGCGATCGCCTCTTGCAGTTGTTGATTCGATTCGGCGGCAACCGACGGCAAAACTCGCGCCCCTGGAGGGAGTTCTAGATTCTCTAAAGCTGTGTCAACTTCCGCTAGAGCGTCACTTAAACTCTCCCCCTGATTCAAGTTTCCTACTAGAAAAAAGACAGATCGCCCATTCACGCGCTGAATTTCTGCCGGTGCTGTTCCCTTATCCAAACTCGCTATATCTTGTAGACGAATGGGACGGGGGTTGGTGAGCGGAGTCGAACCATTATTTTGTGAAAACAGGGGCATTTGCCGGAGTTCATCAATCCTCTGTAACGCCTCTCGGTTGAGTTGTACGC
Organism: Roseofilum reptotaenium CS-1145; assembly: GCF_028330985.1. Lineage (NCBI taxonomy): Bacteria > Bacillati > Cyanobacteriota > Cyanophyceae > Desertifilales > Desertifilaceae > Roseofilum > Roseofilum reptotaenium. The sequence goes on from NZ_JAQMUE010000079.1 coordinate 213,083, forward strand.
GGATATCCACTAAACGATTACCCCGTTGTAGCCGGGTGGGAACGGTTCCTGAGATAGCCGTTTCCAACGTTGTCCCTAACTCTTGTGCAGTGACCCCAAAATCGGCCATTCTTTCCCAGTCGGGACGAATTTGGACTTCTAGTTGCGAGGGGTCAGCATCGGGGCGAAATCGGGCTAAGGTCACGTTTTCATCTAAGGCTTTCAGAACTTGGCGACCGGCTTGAGCAAGAATATCTGGGTCTTCAATCCCATCGGGGCCGAGAGATGTGGCGATCGCCACATCAATATCGCCGCGCACGGGGGAATTATTTAAAATTAACCCCCGCACTGCATCCGGAAATAAGCGTAGGCGAATATTAACGAGATTCAGTTGATTGAGTTCGCGTTGAACGTTTTCGACAAACGCCTGGACATTACTGCCCGGTTTGAGGGTAATGGTACTACTCGATCGCAGTAAATTTTCAATAGTGAGATTGGCAAACAGAAATCCGCCAGTGGTGGTAAAGGCATATTCGGTTTCCGGTTGTTCGACTAGAATGCGATCGACCGCTTCCATCACTTTCTGGTTGGTTTCTAGGTTGCTTCCAGGGGGAAATTGGGCAAATAAACGCGCTTGTCCGGTGTTGATTCTGGGAAGAATTTCTTGGGGAATGTCAGCAGCGAGGCGAACGCTACCATAACCGAGAATCAATACCGCTAACGCGATCGCCAGAATTCGGACTCGAATCACCCCTCTTAATATCCGTCCATAGCCCCCTGTAATCAACAGGAACTGCTGGTTAAACCAGCGTAAGGGGCCCCTTTTGTCTAAACCGCTGGAGCGTCGCACGCGCAATAACCGGGAAGTGAGCATGGGAACCACGGTTAAGGACACAATCAGGGACGCGGCAACGGAAAAACTAATGGTGAGGATCAGTTCATTGAAGAGCAATGAGAAGAATCCCCCAATGAGTACGAAGGGTAAGACGGCAACCAGGTTAGTTGAAGTGGAGGCTAAGAGCGCAGATTCGAGTTGTGAGGCGGCTTTTTGCGCTTCCAGATAGGGGGAAATGGGGAGATCGATGTCCCCTTCGACTCCGCTCAGGGGACGCTCTGAGCGCAGTCGAAGAGCCTGATGTTGGCTAACCATGTTTTCCAGCATCACGATGGAGTTGTCTACGACAATACCCACCCCTAAAGCAAGTCCTCCCAAACTGAAGACGTTGAGGGAGAGACCAAAGGCAAACATGAGGATAATGGCAGTGAGGGTTGCCAGGGGAATAGCGAGGATGACGATCAGAGTTTGTCGGAGGGAACCTAGGAATAGGAGAACGGCGATCGCCGCTAGACCCGATCCGGTTAATCCCGCAATCACCACATTGCGAATCGATTGGCGAATAAATCGGGATTCATCCAATGTCGAGGTCAAAATCATATCATCAGGAATAATGCCCCCAGAGCGCAGTTCCTCAATCCTGGCTTTCACTGCGTCAACGACTTGTACCGTATTGGCTTCTGGCTGTTTTTGCACGCTCACTTTAACGGCTGGAATCCCATTCAGGGAAACCAATACCTGTTGTCGTTCTGTGCCATCAATCACTTGGGCAAAGTCCCGTAGATAGACTTGGCGAGATGAGGGAGAATCACTCAGTTCAAAGGAGAGATTGAGGATATCTTGGGCGTTTGCAAAGCGACCGATGGTACGGGTGAGGCTCTCGGTAGGGATATTTCGTAGTCGTCCTCCAGAACTGTCTAAATTGCGATCGCGCAAATTATCCAACACATCATTAATGGTTATGCCCAAACTCGTCATCCGTTTCAAGTCCAGATTCACCTGCACTTCCTCTTGCAGTCCTCCAGAGACATCTACCCCAGCAACTCCAGGGACTACGGTCAGTTCCCGCGCCAATTCCTGATCGCCAAATACCCGTAAATCTACTCCTTGTAATCCCTCAGAAGTCAGCGCAAATTCATACACCGGTAGTTGGGATGGGTCAAACTTAAAGATGCGCGGTGGCTCCAAGTCGTCTGGCAGTTGGTTAATCGTGCGATTCAGAGTCGCCGTAGCATCATTGAGAGCTTGGTCAATATCACTACCAGGGTCGAAGTAGAGATTGAGGGAAACCCGACCTTCACGAGTTTCTGAAAACACTTGCACGACCCCTTCAGTGGCAGCTAATCCTTCTTCTAGGGGCCGAGTCACCTCATCTACCGCTACTTGAGGAGCCAGACCAGGAGTATCAACGCGCACCCCAATCCGGGGATAGGTAATGGCAGGGAGGAGGTCAACGGGGAGCTGACTGAGGGCAAAAAAACCGACAACGATAACCGCAACGGTTAACATCAAGGTTCCGATATGCCGACGAATGGCGATCGCGCTTAAACTTCTGGGACTTTGGCTCATAAGATCAATTAAAAATTAAAAATTTTCATGTCAGCGACAGCCGAAAAAATTAAAAATTGGTTTGGCTTGTGGGCAAAGATTTTCTCTTGATTGTATCGGTTTTGTCGAGAATCGGGGAACCTTGGCCTAGCGTAAAGCAAAGATTGTGCTAAGACAATAGATATACCCATACTTTAACTCAGGATGAATAAAGAACAGGTACTGGCAACTTTAGCCAATCATCGGCAAGAACTAGAGGCATTAGGAGTCAAGTCTCTTGATTTATTTGGCTCAGTCGCTAGAGACGAAGCACGACCCGATAGCGATATTGACTTTCTCGTAGACTTTTCTATAGAAGCGAGTTTGTTTGACTTATTTCGCCTGCAACACTATCTAGAAGATCTGTTTGGTTGTGATATAGACTTAGGCACAGAAGATGCCTTGAGAGAACATTTGCGAGAACCGGTTCTCCAGGAGGTGATTCGTGCCTTCTAGAGCATGGCCACTACGGATACAAGATATTCTAGATGCGATCGCCCGCATTCAACAAGCAACTGCGGGCATGAGTTATGAGCAGTTTGAAGACATGGAAGATCTTGTTTTACACGGAATTCTTTACAATTTTGTGATAATTGGTGAGGCTTCAATCAACGTTAACGATAGCATCAAGTCTCGCTATCCTCAAATTCCCTGGCGTTTAATGGGGGATATGAGAAATGTGATGACTCACGAATACTTTCGAGTCAAGCAAAGGTTAGTCTGGAATACAATTGAAAATCACTTACCTGCTGTAGTTCCCATGCTAGAGACACTATTGCAGCAAGAGATGGGAGAAGAATAGATTTTAGGTTAGGTGCTAGAAAGATGAATGTGTTGAAGTTAGGGATGCAGAAATTTTCCAGTTTCTGGAGTCTAGATGGCGCAGTAAAATCGCTCTTATTGCAGGCTCTGTTCTGGTTACCTGTGGTTACCCTTTCCCTAAAATGGTGGGGATTTAAGTCCACTCAAACCCGTTTATTCCAATTCTTCCCATTAACAGAGAATGTGGAAACTGGGGATAATCTAGTCAATCGCGTCATACAAGTAAATCAGGCTGTACGATTAGCTGCTAAGTATTGCCAACCTTGGGCAAAATGCTTGCAACAGTCCCTCGTCCTCTGGAGTTTATTACGTCACCAGGGAATTGAAAGCCAATTACGCATTGGAGTACAACAGCAACAGGGAGAATTCGCCGCCCATGCTTGGGTGGAATGGCAAGGTTGGGCAATCAATGATACTCAAGATGTGCGCGATCGCTATGGAGTGATGGTTCTTCCCTAGGGCATTTTTTTACAGCGCGGAGCGCTGTAGTGGGGGAATGGGGGAATGGGGGAATGGGGTGAGTGAATAGCATACTCAATCTAGCTTTGAGCTATTCTGGCTATCATTAAAAACCGCCATTTATGTACCGCATAGCAAGAGTATAGCCTCGCTCAAAAAGGTAACCTCACGGTCAAAGAATGGCGTACTATATTCGTCAAGTTTGATTTAATGGCCGATCCAAGTAGAAACTTTTAGAACTTACTGTTTCGGACGGAAAGCAATCCCCCCAAATCCTGGTAATTGCTTTCCTATAATTTGAATAACCCATTGTGAACTGAATATCAGACAAGATAATCCTCGTTACCCTCGATAGCGCACGGGAATGTTCGTCTCTTGCTCGATTTCTTCAGCAAACGCTTGCAAGACGTCCTGCTCCACACATTTGAAGCGTTTCACCTCATAAGACCGTTCATCATAATGATTTCCCCGGCCATCTAATTGCCGTTTGACCGGTTTTGGACGAGACGGAGTATTGAGTTGAATTTCTACGGGAGATAAGGCTTTCATCATCTCGATATACTGATGGCGAGTTTCTGCATCCCAAAGAGTCAAAATCATGGTTTGTACGCCAATTTCACCGGCATACTGTTGGCGAAAGTCGAGCATTCCTTGCCACATTTGTTCTAAATTCAAGCTGTCTACGGGACGATTGACGCGGTTGAGAGGTTTAGCAGTAACAGCATCTAGTTTAAGGGAAAGGCGATCGCAATATCGTAAATCTGCTTGTACCTGGCGATCGTCCAACAGCGTACCATTAGTTAACACCAGCGTCGGTCTTTGGGTCATTTCCTGGATCCCTTGCAAAATTTCCCCTAAATTTAACGCTAATGTCGGTTCACCACTGCCACTGAGCGTCACAACATCCACATCCCAAGGTGCAAACTCTTGTAAATCCCCCAAAATCATTTCTGTAGGTACATAAATATCTCGCTTTTGCGTCACAATCTCAATCTCTCCCAACTGACAATAGACGCAATTAAATGAACAAACCGAAGTTTGACCAATCGGGTCTATGCCTAGCGATCGCCCATAACGCCAAGAAACCACCGGTCCATACACACTCTTAAATTCCGTCGTTGTCGTTACCATTTCCTTCATCTCCATCTATGCTCAACAAACACGCTTCCCCCTCTATTGTGACGGAAACCTGAAAAAAGCCCACTCGATCATTAAAACGCCCCCTGTCCCAGTCAGCTCCCTGAGCGGAGTCGAAGGGAGCGTCCCCATCTCCCCATCACCGCTCCACCGCAGGAGGAGTAAACCGAATCTCAATCCGTCTGCGACTGGGATTATCCCCACCATTCGTCGGCGAAAAATTCCCTGAAACCCCATACAATTGAGCCGCAGAATACGCCTTAAACTGTAACCCCATCGATCGCAAACGGGGATTACTTTGCAACACCTTCACCACCGCAACCGCACGCATCAACCCTAAATCGGCATTCGATCCCGGATTCAACCGAGAAACCGACGCACTTCCTTCCACCACATCCTCTAAAACTCGGTCTAAATTACTCGCACTGCCACTATTTTCTTGACCATCCGTATGACCAATCACCTCCACCACATAGCCCTGATAATTTTGGGCAAAACTTTCAATTTGCGTTACCAAACCCTCTAAAATGTACTGTTGAAAATCTGGCGCAAGTTCTGCACTACCAGACGGAAAACTTCTCGATTGCGACTCCCGTAAAACAATCACCGGAGGCGATTTTAACCGTTCAATTTCCCCTTGCAGTTTTTGCACCACATTTTCCCGTCGTTGCAATTGATCTTGCAGGTTCGCAACTTGACCTTCTAACCCTTGTACTGCACTGGTTCGGCTATCTAACTCTAACTGCAAATTCGCTAATTGGGACTCTAATTCTTGGGAACGGGTAACATTGGCATCAGAAACTGACTTCAGAAAGAATGATTTAATTAACGCTAAGAGCAAAAATAACGTTAAGATCATAAAGGCATTGGACATCAAATCCGTAAACGCTGTCCAAATTTTCAGATCTTCTTGAGTCGTTATATTGCGATATTTACGACGAGTCATAATATAGAGCGCTTCGCGCTGGTAATGGGTACAACCAAATTTATCCTATTGCCTATTGCCTATTCCCTGTACTTTCTAAAGCGCGGCGCAGTCTCAGCAGCTCGGTCTGCGTTTCTTTCATTTGTTGAATATTATCTTGAATCTGTGCTGAAGTCGTCACCTGAGTGCGAAAATTTTCCAATCCTTGTTGAATAACACGAGTCACTTGATTTAAAGCAATGACCACTTGTTTCAGTTCCGCTTGCAACTCATCTAAATCTTCCGCTTTCGCAATCGTGCGTCGTTGCAGTTGATCCACTGCTTTTACCGCCATTTCAAATCCCTGAGTTCCGGTTTGTAATCGAGCCATCATATTCTGAATAGATTGCTGACTCTGTTGTTGGCTTTCCAGTACTTTTAGGGACGTAGAATAGCTTTGGCTCATTTGATCGCCAAATTTTGCTAATCGTTTGCTATAACTTTGTAATTCTAAGGCAGCAATTTCAATGGTTTGTACAGAAGTCGTTAAACTGTTAATCGATTGATCAAAACTGTGCTGAAGCGCTCCTAACGTATTCGTGGCTGCAGTGAGACTTTGAGGGAAAGGACTGTTTTCTAATCGTTGAGCGACGATTAAGAAGCGATCGGCCGATTGCTTAAATTCTTCGGTACTTTGACTAATGGTTAACGTAGATTCCGTTAAGCGACTATAAACTTTTTCTGCCAGTTCTGTGGCACGATGATTTTCAATCGCCAACTCTTCCATTTTTTCTTTGAGGGCTAATTCTACAGAAGCACTCACCATTTGACCAAATCGGTTAAGAAATCCTTCAAAAGAGTGATTCATTCCTTGAATGATGCGGTCAAATCGGGTATTGTTTTCTAAGGTTTGCAGATAAACATTATCGAGATAGTCTTCAAGGGAATCAACAAATTTGGTTTTGGCGATCGCGGTATTAAACAGTCCATTGACGACGGTTAAGACGGCGCTAAACAAAATGGAGACTAGGCTAGTAAAAAAGGCAATTCCCATGCCTTGTAAGGGTTGTTGCAGAGCTTCCAGTAAGCTGTTAATATCAATGGCCGTGGTATTACTGATGGTTTCACTTAAAGCCGTCAGATTTAAGGTGATCCCAATAAATGTTCCCAGCAAACCAACAGATAATAACAAGTTGGGTAAAATTCGCCCTAAATATTCAATTTGATCGCAGGATAAAAACAGAATTTGCTCTTGACTATATACTTGGTCAATCAGCGCTCCAGTATTGACGTGTTCTAACCGAGCAATCGATTCTGCATACCGTTGTTCTACATATTCAATAATTTCTGGTTTACGGTTGAGAGGTTGCCAGTGAATCAGTCGCCGAACTTTTTGGGCAAGAACGGTAAGATGGAGATGGAGTGCCATCCTTAAGAGAATTGCACCTAGAGAAGGAAGGATCACTAGGGCAATGGTAAAGATGATCAGGTACGGAGGAATCACAGACATAGTAATGAATAATTCAAAAATATAGTTATTTCAAATGGCAATAACACCTTATATTATAATTTTATTACTCTCCAATCTCTTGCTTCAGAAAAAAGACTCAAATGTTTAATGTCTTTAGTGGAAATTACCACATAATGCCCAGGATATTCTTCTTTTAATATTTTGTAGTGAGCGGCAATAATTAGATCGATATCTAGGGCTTCGCGAGGCGCTGTCGGCTATCCTTGAGACTGAGCCTCTGACCCAATTTTTACTGCTCTGTATAACAGATCTAAAGCACACTTAAGATAGAACTATAGCGCGAAGCGCTAGGCAATAGGCAATAGGCTTGCTTTGCAATAGCTTGTATGGCTTAGGTTCTAAGGCTTCAAGCTGTACCTCATAGAAGAGAGAAACGCTATATTTATAAAAACTATCATCTAATTTCCATTATTCTCAGAAAATAGCTTTTGTCCAACAGGACGATGATTCTTGATGGTTTGATAAACACATCGCCAAAATTCTAAACCTTTCTTAGTTGTTTCCTTTCGACGATTCCGAGCCATCATCGCTTTAAGACTTTCCATCGCTTTTTGATTTTTGATCATTTGCTCTTCTCGATTCCATTCAGAACCTGAGCTTACATTGCTGATGTACTGTTCTTCTTTTGCTATTGAATTTAGATTCTCCATTGTACCTCTTTCAGTTGACTGAACAGGCGATGCTTATAGTATATAAAAGTATTATCAGGATTAGTGAGTTTAATCCTGAGATCCTCAAAAAACAACGACGACAACGGGTTTAATCGGGTTCCGATCGCCCCTAACAATGCTTATCGAGTTGTTGACGTAAATAAGGCGTATTGTTTAACAGATCGCTTTGTTCCAGGGTTTGTTGTTCTTTGGCGGACATCCACTTGAGTTGCACTTCTTGTTGTTCGGCTTCTCGATCGCCTAAAATCAGACAGGCGATCGCGCCACTTTTGTCGCCACGAGCTATTTGTTTTTTCAACGCTGCGCCACTCAGGTCTAGTTCCACAGAAAATCCAGCTTCGCGCAACCCCTGAGCCAGTTTCAAGGATTGGCGCTGGGCTAGTTCTCCCTTAGAAATCAGGTAAAAATCTAGGGTAGATTCTGGAACTTGAGCCAGTTTTTCCACCAAGATCATTAATCGCTCTAATCCCATAGCCCAACCGACTGCTGGGGTCTCTTTGCCGCCTAATTCCGTGACCAATCCGTCATAGCGTCCGCCTCCACAAACAGTGGCTTGGGCCCCTAAATCGTCGGATTGAATCTCAAAGGCGGTATGGGTATAGTAATCGAGTCCTCGGACGAGACGAGGATTAATGTCATAGTCAATGCCTAAATCAGCCAGTAGGGTTTGCACCTGCCCAAAATGATTGCGGGAGAAGTCCCCCAAATACTCCAATAAACTGGGCGCATCTTGGATAATTTCTTGGGTGCGCTTGTCCTTACTGTCTAAAATCCGCAGAGGGTTGCGGTTTAAACGATCTTGGGAATCTGCATCCAGCTCTTCTTTATAGGGCGTAAGATAATCAACGAGGGCTTGACGATATTGAACGCGGTCTTCCCGGTTGCCGACAGAATTGAGGTCTAATTTGAGGGACTTTAGACCCAAAGATTTAAGGATTTGGGTGGCAATGGCAATTACCTCAGCATCTGCCCTCGGATCGGCACTCCCTATTGCCTCCAAACCCAATTGATGAAACTGCCTCTGTCGTCCAGCCTGTGGCCGTTCATACCGGAACATGGGCCCGATATACCAAAGACGCTGAAGGCCTTTCGAGCTGAGATTATGCTCAATATAGGATCTCACCACTCCTGCCGTATTTTCGGGTCTCAGGGTAATTGAGCGATCGCCGCGATCCGTAAAGGTATACATTTCCTTGCCTACCACGTCCGTCGCTTCCCCAATTCCCCTGGCAAACAATTCCGTTTGCTCAAAAATAGGCGTGCGAATCTCCTGATATCTAGCCTGAGCCAGAACTTTCCGGGCGATTGCTTCCACCCACTGCCATCTGGCTACCTCATCCGGCAGAATATCGCGGGTTCCTCGTATACCTTGCAGTTGTGCCATTAGTTTTCGTCAATTGATTTCCAGACACCATAGCGATCGCTATAGTACGCCAAAATTTGATCGATACGGGCCAAATCCTCAGCTCCGAGATCTTCCGGGTATTCGAGCCACATACTCCCAACCTGGCTTAAATAATAATTAAACTCCGAGCTAGATTGGGAATACAGCCCCGTATTCACACCATCAATTTGACGTAAATGGGCTGCAACTTCACGGTATACCGCTAGGGGCAACTTCGGCCAACTCAGGTTTCTGCGTTTCTGATTTACAGCCGAATCCAGGATAGATGCAGATTGGGGTTTCATAGGTAAAGATGACATTTATACGTCTTCGGATTGTGTCGGATCAGCGGGTAAAATGCAACAATTGACCTCATCTATGCATACTTTACCCCATTTCATTGCCCATCGAACTAATTCCACCCGATTATCAGTCTTGGTCTTTTTGAGGATATTGCTAATATGATTATCTACCGTGCGCTTACTGATTTCGAGTTTTTCGGCAATATCCTGGTTGGCTAATCCCATGGCCACCAGTTCTACCACCTGAATTTCACGGTCGGAGAGGGATATGGATTTCATTGGTTCGCTAACAGTCATAGTGATTATGGATCTCTACTAAGGGAAAGCATATTGGCTTTAGTATATCTACTTAAACTATAACTTAGATTCTATCTTTGCTATTGCGATCTTGATTGATGATTAAGCTGAACCATTTTTGATGGTTTGCCCAGCAACAGAAAAATCTTCATCAGTCCGATCGCTAGAACTAGCTTATGATCCCCGCTAGAGGAAAAATCCTCCTGGTGATAATAACCGGGAATAGTAGTACACTGAGGGTTCTAGGCTTACGGCAAAATTTTCTATGAATACAGCTCAGGTTCTGTGCTTAGGTGAACTTTTATTCGATTGTCTGGCTGACAAAGCTGGACTTCCCTACGATCAAGTTAAGTCCTGGACTCCATATCCAGGCGGCGCTCCTGCTAATGTAGCGTGTAGGTTAGTCAAGTTGGGTACGCCATCAGCGTTTATTGGGAGTGTTGGATCGGATGAGGCGGGAGATAGCTTGGTGAATTTTCTCCAAGAACAGCAGGTTGATATCCAAGGCATTCAACGACATGCTAGTGCCCCCACCCGACAGGTTTATGTAATTCATTCCTATAATGGCGATCGCTATTTTGCGGGCTTTGGAGAGACAGATACAACCGCCTTCGCGGATGCCTATCTTGATGCTGCCCTGCTCCCTATAGATTTATTTAGAGACGCTCAATATCTAGTCCTGGGAACCCTAGAGCTGGCTTATCCCCAAACCCAGGAAGCGATCCATAAAGCGTTAGAGATTGCTAATCAATATCACCTGAAACTGGTCGTCGATGTGAATTGGCGACCAGTTTTTTGGCCCGATCCCGAGCAAGCCAAACCCTTAATTTATGATTTATTAGCTCAAGTAGATTTTGTAAAAGTTAGCGATCGAGAAGCCGAGTTTTTATTGGATATGACCGATCCATTGGCTATCCGAGACCGATTTCCTGATTTAGAGGGTGTGGTGGTTACCGGGGGAGAAAAACCGATCCATTATGCGATCGGAGAAGGAGAAGGAAGTGTACCGGCTTTTGCCGTATCGGTAAAGGATACCATCGGAGTAGGAGATGGATTTGTAGCGGGTTGGATTCATCAACTGAATCGATACCAGATTTCCAGCTTACAAGATCCCCAGAAGGTTAAGGAAATTGTGACCTATGCAGCAGCCGTTGGCGCTCTAACTACTGTCGAACCTGGAGCGATCGCGCCTGAGCCGACGGCTAAACAGGTACAAACCTTTCTCCAAGAACAGGGGATTACTACGGACTATTTATCTTGAGATTCTTCTGTGCGAATTCTAATCCCTGACTGGAGATATTCGCCGATCGCCTCTCCCAGTTTTTCTTCTGGGGTTTTCTTCTTCTGCGGTTTCTCAACTAAGGTTTCTTGTGTCCAGAAAAAGACAATGATAGCAAAAAGGGCGATCGGCCAGAACATGGAACTACCTCCTCTTGAGTAGAAAAAATCCCATCCTCCTCGGATGGGATTTCAGAGCATTAACAAGGGTCTCTATAAGAGATCTCAGAAAAAAGACGGCTATTTTATGCAAAATTGGGGAAATCGTTACAAAACTTATAGGAAAGGGCAATAGGGAACCTTTCCGTGCCTCCGTCTTCCCCCATGCTCCCCACTACGTTGCAATTCAGGCAAGAGGCGGTATTCTGAATGAGAAGAGCAAGATTGGGAGATCTAACAATGAATCGCTTCCTGTGGATGAGTACCATCAGCATTTCTTTACTCTGGACAGTGGGCTGTAGTGGGCCCAAGGTATCCCAAGAGGATGCTGTAATCGAGTCAGAAGTTGCTATTACTCCTCCTCCTTCTCCCCAGGTTACGCCCAAACAGAAGAGCCAAATCTTAGCCCAAATTCCCCAATTAACCCCTTCAACCTCGGCTGAGGAACGGTTAGCACAACTCAAAGAAGGACAGCGGGACCCCTTCAGCCCCTTAGACACCCATCCTATTGTGACTCCGGGTCAGATTACCGTAACACAAGCTCCACCGACTCCAACCCCACAAGTGACAGTCAAACCCAACCCAGCCCCCTCCCCGGTTCAACCCTTACCCGTTATTCCTTTACCGGCTCCCAACCCAATTCCATCCCCCCAATTGCCGACGGTACAACCCAATCCCATCGTCCAAGCCATTCCCCAAACGATTGAAGTCGCTCAAGTGCAGCCTATCCCAACTCCGAGTCCTGTAACACCATCGGGAGCAGAATCTGTAAAAGTAACAGGAGTGGCAGAGCTGCCGGATGGAATGCGGGCAATTCTTAAGGCTCCTGATGAACCGACCTCTCGCTATGTGGTGGCTGGAGAATCCTTATCGAATGGCACAATACGAGTGAAACGAATTGAAATTGCCTCTAGTGGTAATCCAATTGTGGTCTTAGAAGAAAATGGTAAGGAATTTATCAAAACTATCAGCGATCGCCCGTAATCACCCAGACTCAAACTCCATAAATATCTAGAATTACCCATTACCTCTAATGTAACTCGCGTTTACCCGTTTACTGATCCCCTAGTGAACCAGAAAAGCCAAAAACTTTTAATTGCCATGCTCAATACTCATGACTCCTACACCTGTCCTCTGTGTCGCCATGGAAGGATTTCTGCACTGACGTTGATGGATGCCTTTGCCTGTAACTTTTGCCGTCATATCTTTAGTGCAAATCTGCAACAGCAAACCCTTCAGTTGGCAGATGGCGATCGCCCCTTTTCCTGGTACTGGACGGGTCAAAATTGGATTAACGTTGCGATGATGCGATCGGGCGATCAATCGCAAATTCTCTGGCTGTTAAGTGTTCCCCTAATCCTCTTACCTCCCATTCTAATTGGATTAGGCTCTTATCTCTTTCCGCCCGATCCCGAAAGTAGCGGCGCATGGTTTCCCTTGTTTTGGACTGGGCTAACCTTCTTTACCCATCTATTCCTGGTGGCTTGGCTCATGTTTGAATATTATCAATGGCCATTTTTTCAAGCTGTAATTATCCGTTTCCAACAGCGTCTAAATACCAGGTAGGGTGGGCAGAATTGGGTTATATACGTTGAATTCTATCGCTTATTCTCCTGCCCACCTACGATAATTTCCCACCTGAACTACAAAAATTTTTAATTGAAATGTATACTCGTTTTCTCTCTGCTGCTCTTCTGAGTCTCGCCCCTAGCCTAACTCTTAGCCTTCCCAGTCTTGCCAACCCAGTAATTGACCGCATTGCTTCAGAAATTACGGTTCGCATCGAAGGCCCCCAGGGCGGAAGCGGTGTGATTTTCGCTACTGAAAATCAGATTTATTATGTGGTCACCAATGCCCATGTGGTGGATCAACCGGAAGACTATACCATTATTACTCCCGATGGCGATCGCTATCAGGTAGGGCCCTCCCATCGGTTGCGAATGCCTGGAGAAGATATTGCCGTGCTGGCCTTCTATAGTGAAATGACCTATCGCACCGCAGACATCGGTAACCCGCAAGCAGTAGAAGTAGGAAATCTAGCTTATGTAGCCGGTTGGCCACGGTCTGGGGGATCGGTTCGTCAACGGATTTTTGTGAATACCGAAGGGGAATTTGTGCAATTGCTACAAGGGGTGGATCAAACACAATTACCATTAAATTATACTAATGTGGTGCGGGTGGGCATGAGTGGCGGCCCGGTTTTAAATCAACGAGGGGAAGTGATTGGTATTAACCGGTTGGTTCAATTAGTCGAAGATACGGATCAAGTAGTGGCCACAGGGATTAAACTGGATAAAGTTTTAACCTGGTGGGAGAGCGCGGAAAAACCGACTCCGACAGCATCTGATTCTAGGGCAGTGCTGAGTGAAACCCCAGCTCCAGCGACTGAAGCTATTGTTGCAGGAGGGTATCAGTTAAGCCAAACGCTACAACGGGAGGGGGGCTTTTTAGGTGCAGTAGCGATCGCCTCGTTAGGGGATGCACTCCTGGTCAGTGGCCATAGTGATGGGGCGATCGTTCTCTGGAATTTAACCACTGGAGAGCCAATTAACACCTTAACAGGTCACCAAAAAGCCATCAATGCTTTGGCGATCGCCCCTGATGGTAAAACCCTCATCAGTGGCAGTGAAGACCGCACCATTAAGCTCTGGGATCTCCAATCTGGAGAGCTACAAAAAAACCTCACCGGTCATCGAGATGCCGTTTCTGCTTTAGCTATAACGCCCGATGGTCAAACCCTTGTTTCTGGAGGATGGGATCAACAGATTCTCATTTGGAATTTGAACACCTATGAAACCATAGAAACCCTTCCCGGTCATCAAGGATTAATTAGTTCCTTAGCCATTTCTCCCAATGGCAAATGGTTGATTAGTGGCTCCCAAGATACCACCATTCGTGTATGGGAGTTGCCCACATTCAAGTTAGTCAATATTCTTGAAAACCATCGTTTATCTGTTCTCGCTCTAGCCATTAGTGCCAATAGTCAAACCCTCGCTAGTGCAGGGGGAGAAGGAGACATCAGTATCTGGAATTTAGCCACAGGGGAATTACAACGAACCCTCAAAGGTCACACCGATGGCGTTTGGTCTTTAGCGCTCAAAGAAGATAACCAAACCCTTATTAGTGGCAGTTGGGATAAGACAATTCGGTTTTGGAATGTACAGACTGGTCAGTTACAATCCACCGTAAAGAAACATTCAGATTATGTCATTTCTCTCGGTCTGAGTGCCAACGACCAAAGACTCATTTCTGGAGGTTTGAATAACGAGATATTGATTTGGCAACGCCAGCCAAATTAATTACCGCGCTTCACGTGGTAATGGGTAATTGCTACAAGTCATGATATCTTAATTGGACAGTCAGTGAGTTAGTTAAATCTGATGTTTGATTTTTGGCTAAAAACCAGTGGAACCTGGATGAATGTGGCAACCGTATTGGTGGGAACTGGGTTAGGGTTACTGCTGAAAAATCAATTGCCCCAACGCATTCAATCCACGATTACTCAAGGTATGGGATTGATTACCCTGTATTTGGGGATGAGTATGGCTGGAAGTTTAACTCAAGCGCAAGCGGGACAGGTTGATGGGGTCGTGCTAGCGGTGCTTAGTTTAACTTCGGGTGGCTTATTGGGAGAATGGTGGCAACTTGAAGAGCGACTCAATGCCATTGGTTCCCAACTCAAGATTTGGTTTCGCGGAGGGGGACGGTTTACAGAAGGGTTTGTTACAGCTAGTTTACTCTTTTGTGTCGGTCCTTTAACGTTGATTGGATCGATTAATAATGGACTCACGGGTGACGATAGCTTGCTGGCGCTCAAAGCAACGATGGATGGGTTAATCTCGATTGCACTCACCGGAAGTTATGGGATTGGAGTAGGGTTTTCCATCATCACCATCCTCATCTTTCAAGGGGGCATTTCCTTACTAGCGGGTAGCCTGACTCAAATCTTACCTGACCCAAGCAACGACCCGCAAATTTTCCTGGTGACTGGAGTCGGCGGAATTATCATGTTAGGCTTAGGCTTGAATTTGCTCAATATTGGTAAACTGCGAATTGCATCATTTTTGCCTGCACTGGCGTTAGCACCGTTAATTTATGCGATCGCGCAAGCAATGCAGAGTCTTATCGCGTCTTAGTTTACCCCCTAATCTAGCCAATACTATCCTTTCAAAGCATTCTATGCAAAGGAGTTATTCATCAAAATTAGCACAACCACGGGATTAGTTGGGTTTTTATTAACCCTATCCACATTAAGTGCTTTACCGGCTCAGAGTACAGGAAATTTATCCTCATCTTCCAGCACGTCCCCTAACCTGGAAAAGCGCTTAAATCGATTAACGGATACTTTACGAAATCGGGAACAACAGTTAGAAACAAACTCGTTATCTTCTACTCTCGACTATCCTCAAGATCTTGCCCAGTTTCGCAATAGTTTCCGCAATGGGGGCAATTTCCGCAATACTGGCCGATGGCGTAACGGGTGGCGTGACGGTGGTGGTTTTGTTAACTTCCGTAAGCGATAGCCCCCTCGAATAAGTAAGTATAAAATGAATGCTAATACAGTAATCTTGTATTCTTATACCTATTCCCTGACTTCTGCAAGAAGTCTAATCTTTACCCAGAGGAGAGTATGAAAGTCACAACAACCACTGGATTAGTCGGGTTTTTGTTAGCGTTATCCACGTTAAGTGCTTCACCAGCCAATGCTACCGGTAATTTATCTGAATTCTCTAGCGCTAACGTTGATCTCGAACAGCGATTAAACCGATTAACCGAAACTTTGCAAAATAGAGAACACCAACTGGATTTAGAAAGCAATCCCCTGTCATCTGAGACACAACGGAGCCAAGATCTGGCACAATTTCGCAATGTTTTCCGCAATGGTGGATGGCGCAATGGGGGCAGTTTCCGTAATGGTGGATGGCGCAATGGGGGTAGTTTCCGCAATGGCGGATGGCGCAATGGATGGCGTGATGGCGGCGGTTTTGTTAATTTCCGTAAGCGGTAATCTGTTCAAGGGGTGCATTACTGATGCACCCTACAGTTATATGTGATGGAGAAGATGGGGATATTTAGATGACAGAACGAGCAGAATGGGAGAAGCAGCGAATTGTAGATAATTAATCTGATGGGAGAGAAAATATGGAGCCTCTTACTTTAATTATGGTAGCGTTAGTGGCTAGTACAGCGAAGGCGGCGGTGATGTTGCACCCGATACTTATCAAGGGCTGAAGGCGTTGATTAAGCGCAAGTTTGCTGGGGAACTGAAGGCGGAAATAGTGTTAGAAGAACATGAGCGCAATCCAGAAATTTACGAAGCACCTTTGAAGAAAAAGTTACTCGAAGCAGGAGCAGATTGGGATCGGGAAATTCTAGCGGCTGCTCAGAAATTGCTGGATGAAATGGAGTCAAAAGAGTCAACCCCTGGCAGTTTCCATACTATAGCAGAGAAAGGGAGAGTTAGGACATTTTCTATTGCGATTCGTGCCTATTGCCTATTGCCTCAAACCATAACCTCACTGTCCTAATCAACTCTTTCACTGCTATACCTTTCAAGGAGAGGTTAAAGAGGGGCAAGTTGGACACCCAGTATAGTTGCCCCTTTCCCAAACGGGGTTTAATCCCTGGGCAATTGCACATAACCCCAACGGCCTCCCGTCATCACGGAGCGCTGAGGATAATTCGCGGGACGATTTGTACCCGCCACCTCCGTTGTCCACCGTCCTCCAAGATTCACAAATGCTAAACCATCACCAACGCCAGCAATGTTGACAAATTCTAGGGGAAGAATAAAATTAGCTTGGCGATCTTGTAGAGTAGCGCGATCGCCAATTCGCACAAGTGCTAACCCATTGGCAAACGGTTCTATCGGCTGAACTTGGGCAAATTCGGGCACATGATATCCCCCTTCAATCATCCAGGTTCCTTGGGGATTAATATAGCCCCAAGTGCTTTCTCCCTGAACGCCTGCAAGACCTTCAGAAAAGGGTTGAGCGTGCTGAAATTGGGGTGCAATGACCATTGTTCCAGAGGGGTCAATATATCCCCAAAGTCCATCCATTTTAACCGCCGCCAGCCCTTCAGAAAAGGCTTTTACTTCCTCATAAACGGGTTCGATGACAATTTTGCCATTTTTGTCGATAAAGCCGTAACGGGGCTTTCCTGGCTCGATTTCCTGGACAATCCAGGCTCGTCCCTCGGAGAACGAAGAGACTTCATCGGGTTGGGGATCGATGACGTAAGTTCCAGTGCGATCGACAAAACCATACCCCCCGCGCTCTCGCAGTTTAACTAAGGCTAACCCATCGGAAAATTGCTCAATAAAATGGTCAATTTCAAACATTAATTCCCCTTCTCGGTTATAAATTGCCGTGCGGGGATAGCTGCGACCTAGACGAACTAAACCTTCGGAAAATTCAGGAATATAGCCATTTTGTTCCAGCATAACTTGACCCTCTGGAGTAATGACTTGCCAGAGACTACCGGTTCTGACTCTGGCAATGCCCTCTTGAAAAATACTGGCATAATCATATTGGGCGGGAATAATAATTTCGCCTTCGGGGTTCATATAACCCATTTTGAAATTGGGGCCGCGAAACACAGCTAACCCTTCGGAAAATCGACTCATTCCGCCCAGTTCTGGGGGCAGGTCAAAGGGATCTTCACCAACAGCGAGATAGGCTTGGGGTAGGGTGCGAGAAATATTGAGAACTTGGCAAAAAGAAGCGGCCATTTCGCCTCTAGTAGCGGCTGCGGTGGGGCGCAGTTGTCGCACTTGGGGATAGTTTAAAATCAGTCTACCAATTGTGGCGTTGGCGATCGCCCCTTTTGCATAGTTAGGAATTTCTTCCACATCATCAAATACCTCATTCAGAAAGGCTTCTGTCTCTTCCGGTGCGGTAAAGTCGCTGGCACTTTGGAGGACAACAAAGGCTTCGGTGCGCGTAATGGGTTGGTTGGGGCGAAACGTGCGATCGGGATATCCGCTAAAAAATTGGAGTTCATAGGAGCGTTTAATGGACTGATATGCCCAATGGGATGACGGCACATCCTTAAACGTAATCCCTTCCCGCTCAGAGAAAGAATGGGTGCGAAAGGCATTGATCATCATCGTGGCGAACTCTGCCCTCGTGATCGAGGCGTTCGGGCGAAATGTGCCATCGGGATACCCCACCCATCCTCGTCCAGAGGAAAGCCGTTGAATGCACTCAGAAGCCCAGTAATTTTGGGTATCGGGAAACGCAGATACGGGCGATCCAGAAATGAGATAACCCAAAGTGGCGATCGTCCAAGATGCTCTGAGTAGCAATGATGACCAGGATAATGCCATAAGATTGAATCCTCTAATCAGAAATTTTCTCTCTTTTGAGAGGGCAATTCTTCAAGGATACGCGATCGTTCGACTAGAATCGAGAATAGAGTGGAGATAGGATTAGGGTAAAAACATGAGTTCGCTGCGGAGAATTTCTTCTGCTTCGGCGATCGTGCTAACTCCCCGTTCAGTTAATAATTTATTCAGCTTAGGATCGGTGCTAAAACGACTGCCTTGATTAAAGTAGACTGTAGTGGCTGGAAAAGGTTCACCTTCCCTGGGGCCAGCACCAATGATATACTCAGCAACGACGATAATATCTGCTTCTGAACTATCAAAGTCAATTTCCTGGAAAGATACAGCTTCTAAACTCCACAAAATCCAAGATTCCGGATGGGAGTTGGGCGGTAAAGTGTGACAGGGTAAGCTCATCTAATTGGGTAGCCAATGTAGCTGACAAAAACTGAAAAATATGAGTCAAGTCAGAATCTGCTGAACTTTGATAAGATTAGGTCTAGCATCAACTTCAATCAACTTATCCAATCGAGATTATGGCTGAAGGTTTTGCTCTCTCACTTCAATCGAACAAGACAAAGAAGGTAACTTTAACTCAAGTGGTCAATTCCCGGAAGGAAATTCAAGCTAATTTATTAAGTTGTGTTGACTCAATTGAAGATCCTCGAACGACTCGAACTCAAAAACATAAGTTAAAAGATATCATCGTAATTGCTATTCTAGCAGACCGAAATTGTCCGAAGTATTCAAGAGAAAAAAGCCGATTATGTTCTGTCCTTAAAAAGAAAATATCCTACTCTTTACGCTGAAGTTGAACAGAAATTTAATCCCCTCAAAAATAACGGAGTTCAATCCGGAAATGTTGACCATGACCAACAAGTGGAAGTGGGACATCACCGCCGAGAAAAAAGAAAAGTTTGGGCGATTCCAATAACTGAATTTGCCTCTCTCTATCAATCGGAAAAATGGGTTGGACTGCAAACGATAGTTGCAGTGGAGAGAACTCGTCATCTCTGGAATAAAACTCCAGTCAGAAAATGGAATCCCTTTATGAATAAAAGATCGGGCTATCCAAAGATCGATTAATTTGTCATAGGCATCAGGATCTAATCCCCATGGACGTTCATCCGGCCAGACTAAAGAATCTCTCATAATATCATAGTCAGGTTTAAGTGTTGGATCGTAAACCAGAGCTTCAATTAACTCTAAGTTTTTTCCCGAGAAATAAGTCATTGATTAGTTCCTCCTACTTCAATAGGCTAGATGGAAACCACAACCTCTGAGGCAATGAATGCGCCAAAAAGAGGTATGGTAGGGCTGTCGGATATAAATTCTCAATGCTTTATGACACAACAAACACAACTGTACGAAGGGAAAGCAAAAATCGTCTATTCCACGGATGATGCAGATATCCTTCTGACTTACTTTAAGGATGATGCGACGGCGTTTAATGCCCAAAAACGAGGCACGATCGCGGGTAAGGGACAGATTAATTGTGCCATTTCCCGTCATTTATTCCAAATGCTTGAAGCGCAAGGTATTCCCACCCACTATATTGACTGTCCTTCGGAGCGGGAAATGCGGGTGAAAGCAGTCACCATCGTGCCGATTGAGGTCATTGTGCGTAACCGGGCTGCGGGGAGTCTGTGTAAACAAACCGGTTTGGCTTTGGGAACCGAAATCGATCCGCCTATAGTAGAATACTGCTACAAGAAGGATAGTTTGGGCGATCCTCTGCTGACCCGCGATCGCCTCCTGCTGTTGCAACTCGCTACACCCGAAGAACTCGACTATATCCGGCAAATGTCCTTGGACATCAATCGCCACCTGAGTGCCTTTTTCCGAGAGTGCGGCATTATCTTAGTTGATTTTAAGCTCGAATTCGGGCGCGATCGCCAAAATAACCTCATCCTAGCCGACGAAATTAGCCCAGACACCTGTCGGTTATGGAAACAGGACGAAAGTGACCCGCAAGCGCGTATCCTAGATAAAGACCGCTTTAGACAAGATTTAGGCAATGTTGAATCAGCCTATGAGCAAGTGCTAGAGAGAGTTTTAGGCCAGGCAAAATGAAAATACTGCTTAAGAAGTGTTAAGTTAAGGGGTTGATTGGGTTTTTTGGCTGGAGTCGTAGGATTTTCCCAATCCCGATACCTAACTCAACAGCCCAATCAACTCTTCAATGTGGTGTGTGGAAGTTTACGGAACGTGAAAACAATGCGCTTGTCTCCTGTCTGGTTAACTCTGTTAACAAGTTCGGCAACACTAGGTTTTGTCGATGCTGTCCAAGGCCAAATTTTAGACTCTACTGCGGAAACGGTAGCCCCTTCCCCTGATATACCAAATCAGGAGAACCATCAGCAGTTAGTGCAAATAATGGCACGATCAGTAAAAGAGTCTATCCCCCTTATCCATCAGTCTTTAGGGGTTGTTTCTTCTAAATCTTTACCAGAAAAATTGGCTTTTACGCCCTTTTCTGAGGTAGAAGAAAATGCGATAACTGAGGACAAGACGTTAGCCTTTACCTCGCTTCCCCAACCGCAACCGTTAGCGGAAAATTCAGAAAAATTGGCTTTTACCCCATTTTCTGAGGTAGAGGAAAATGCGATAACTGAGGACAAGACGTTAGCCTTTACCTCGCTTCCCCAACCGCAACCGTTAGCGGAAAATTCAGAGAAGCTTGCTTTTACCCCATTTTCTGAGGTAGAGGA